>JBGTKN010000379.1:0-9712 GCA_041744615.1 Hyphomonas sp.
CCAAACGGCGCACCGGCAAAAGCGGCGGGGCCGCTCAGTGATTTCAGGAAATCAGCGGGGGTCATCAGGCTACCTTTTCACCCGGCCTCAGCCGGATTGCGCGGCGTAGCGGAATGCGATCAGCTGGTCCAGCACCGGACCTGCATGCTGCGGCGGCACCGGCTCCTGCCCGATCAGCCAGGCATAAACCTCCCAGTCCGGCACCTTCAGCAATCGCTCGAACTCGTCGAGGCCTGACGTATCGAGCGATTCGAGCGTGGCATCGGCAAAGCTGCCGATCAGTAGGTCCATCTCGCGGAAACCCCGCCGCCAGGCCCGGAATTTCAGTTTCTTGCGGCGATTTTCATCAGTCATGAGGGCGTTCCGGAAGTAGGAAATCCGTTTGGACTATCCATACGGACTTGTAGACAGCTTATGGAGTGAAAAAGACGTGAAAGTTCGGTCTTCAAGCAGCTTCTTATGCAACACCCTATGCCTTGCTTCTGCCACTGGAAGGGCGCCGTTGATTGTGCCGCACCCCAGCTACGCCTAGCCTGCTGAACTGATGCGTGACGAGCGACTCTTCTCCCTGTTTGCCAGCCTCGACACGCTGAGCGGCGTCGGGCCCAAACTGCTGCCGGTGTTGCAGAGGCTATGCGGCGGCAACACGGTCTGGGACCTTCTCCTCCATCTGCCGGAGCGCTGGCTCGATCGCCGCGTGCGCGCGACGTTTGACCAGACCATTCCCGGAGAGGTCGCTACCGTGCGCGGCGAGGTCATAGTCCACCACGCGCCGTTCAGCGACAAGTCGCCTTACCGGATCCAGCTCGGCGACGAGTCCGGCTTCCTTACGCTGTCCTATTTCCGCGCCGATCCGCGCTGGCTGAAGTCGCAATTCCCGGTCGGCGCCACGCGGATTGTGTCGGGCCGAATCGAAGATTACAAAGGCGAGCGCCAGATCACGCATCCGGATTTCGTGGTCGATCCTGCCAAGGGCGAGGCGCCGCCAGAGGTCGAGCCGATCTATCCCCTCTCCGCTGGTCTCACCAACCGCCGCGTTCATGCCTTCGCCCTGCAGGCCCTGAAGGCCGTACCGGAAGGCCTGCCGGAATGGTGCGATCTGCATCTGGTCCGCCTGCGCGGATGGCCTGGATTCGCTGAAGCGCTGTCCATACTGCACGCGCCGACGCGCTATGACGAGGACGAATTCGCCCGCGCCCGCGAGCGGCTGGCCTATGACGAAGCCCTGGCGCGGGCTTCGGCCTTCTCGCTGGCCCGCGCGGCTAGAAAGGCGCGCCGCGCGCCAATCATCAAGTCCGATCCGAAATCCGAAGCGCGCTTTATCAAGGCGCTGCCTTACACGCCCACGGGTGCCCAGCTGCGAGCGGGCGAGGAAATTCGCCGCGATCTCGCAAGCGGCGCTCCGATGCGCCGCCTGCTGCAGGGTGATGTCGGCGCCGGCAAGACGCTGGTTGCGGCAATGGCGGCAGTGCAGGCAGCGGCCAACGGCTACCAGTCGGCCTTCATGGCGCCCACCGAAGTGCTGGCCCGCCAGCAATACGACACGCTGGACAGGCTGCTCTCGCCGCTCGGCTATGTCGTCTCGGTCCTCTCCGGCCGCGACCGGGGCAGCGCCCGCGAAGGCACGCTGATGGCGCTCGCGGACGGCGCCATTCAGATCGTAGCTGGCACCCACGCGCTTTTTCAGGACGCGGTGTCTTTCCGAAATCTCGGCCTGATCATCGTCGATGAGCAGCACCGTTTCGGCGTCACCGACCGTATGCGTCTCGTCGGCAAGTCCGACAGCCCGCACATGCTGGTGATGAGCGCCACGCCGATCCCGCGCACGCTCGCGCAAGCCGTTCACGGTGATCTAGATGTCTCGATCCTCGACGAAAAACCGCCAGGCCGCAAACCGGTCGAGACACGCGCCATTCCCGACACGCGCATTGACGAAGTTATCGAAGCCGTTGGCCGCGCCGTGCGGCGCGGCGAGCGCGCTTTCTGGGTGTGCCCGCGTGTCGATGTCGATGACGACGACTCTTCCGCCGTGGCCCGGCACGCGGCCTTGCATGATGAACTGCGTATTCGGGTCGGGCTGGTGCATGGGCGCATGAAGCCGTCTGAAAAAGATACTGCTCTTGAAGATTTTCGCTCCGGGAGAACGCGCGTCCTGGTCGCGACCACGGTCATTGAGGTCGGAGTTGATGTACCTGAAGCGACGATCATGGTGATCGAGCGCGCCGAAGGCTTCGGCCTTGCACAACTGCACCAGTTGCGCGGCCGGGTCGGGAGGGGCGAAAGGACGTCGTACTGCATCCTGCTCTATCGCCCGCCGCTCGGCGACACAGCGCGCGAGCGCTTGGACACGCTGCGCCGCACCGAAGATGGTTTCGCGATTGCTGAAGCCGACTTCCGGCTGCGCGGAGCCGGCGACGTACTGGGCGTTCGCCAGGCCGGGACGACCGACTACCGCGTGCTGGAACTGTCGCGCCATGCGGAGCTGCTGGCCATCGCGGGCAAGGATGCTGAAGCGGTCACCAGCGCCGACCTTTCGCTTTCGGGAGACCGGGCCAAGGCCTTGCGTCTCGCGCGCGAACTGCTGACGCCGCGTGTTACCGCCGATCCGGAGAGCGGGTCCTGAGCGGCGGCTATTTCGCGGTGAGCGGCGCCGCTGCGCCGTCCGGCGTGATGTCCGGCACGACGAGTCCGCCCGAAAAGATGACCTTGGCGCCTTCTTCGACGCTCATGCCGAGTTTCACGACGTCGGTTGCCCGAACATAGAGAAGGAAACCGGAAGTCGGGTTGGGCGTTGTCGGCACGAACACACCGATGAAGTCAGCGCCCAGCTTCTGGCCCAGTTCGCCTTTGGCGGGGCCGGCCACAAAGCCGAGGGCCCAGCTGCCCTCTTTGGGATACTGGACCATCACCACCTCCTTGTACTGACCGCCGGTGTTGCTCTGGAACACGTCGCGTATCTGTTTGAACACGGAATACACCGAGCGCACCACGGGAATGCGGGTCAGCACCCGGTCCGTCACGTCGACGAAATAGTTTCCGAGAAAGTTCGTGGCAACGGCGCCGAGCAGCGTCAGGAACAGGATCAGGATGATCAGGCCGAAGCCCGGCACGGCATAGTCGAGATAGGTCTCTGGCCGCAGCGCCGCCGGAATCAGCGGAACGACCCGGCTGTCGATCAGGTTGATCAGGAATTCGAGGATGATGAATGTCGCCACAACCGGCAGCGCGATCAGCATGCCGGCCACGAACCGTTCCCGCAACCAGCTGAGCACGCCCTGCTTCGCCGGCGGGACGATCATGCCCAGTGGGTCGTCAGGCTGGATGTTCTGGCTCATTCAGTGATCTCCATGGGGCGCCGCCTTCCTCAGCGTTACCGCTTGGCGTGCGCCTTCTTCCGCGCAATTGTGGCGAAGATGGGAACCGGAATCGAGATCGAAAAGCCCCTGACTGAGTGGGCCCATGCCCATTTCGGCGCCCACACCCGCGTTGAGGGGCTGAAACGCCTGTCGGGCGGCGCGAGCCAGGAGACCTGGGCGTTCGATGTCGCTGCGGCGCCGGTTACACATGCCCTTATCCTGCGTCGCGCCCCGGGCGGCGTGGCCGCAGCCCGCAGTTCCGAAGCTGTTTCGCTGGCGACCGAGGCAATTCTGCTGGGCGCAACGTCGAAAGCCGGCGTGCGTGTGCCGAAAGTTCTTCACGTCTCCCCCCCGGGAAGCGCTCTTGGCGAAGCCTTCATCATGCGCCGCGTTGAAGGCGAAACGCTCGGCCGCAAGATTCTGCGCGATGAAGCGTTCAAACTCGCGCGCACGCGGCTGACGCGCGATTGCGGCGAGGCGCTCGCCGGAATCCATGCGATCCCGGCTTCTGGGCTGACTGACTTGCCACGCAGCCTCGGCGAAGACCAGATCACCAAGTACGAGGCGATCTATCGCGGCTTCGACCTGCCCCGCCCTGTTCTTGAACTGGCATTCGCCTGGCTGAAGACGAATGCACCTGCGCCCGCCTCACCGGTGCTCGTGCACGGCGATTTCCGGCTCGGCAACCTCATCGTCGACGAGACCGGTCTCGGCGCAGTGCTTGACTGGGAACTCGCTCATATCGGCGATCCGCGAGAGGACATTGCCTGGCTGTGCGTGAATTCCTGGCGGTTTGGTCAAAGCGAGAAGCGCGTCGGCGGGTTCGGTGACCTTCCGGAATTGCTGGACGCTTATGCGGCGGCGGGCGGTATGCGCTTTACCCCTGCCGAGATCGACTGGTGGGAAATCCTCGGCAGCCTAAAATGGGGCGTGATGTGCATGATCATGTATTCGGCCTATAAGACTGGCGCCGATCCCAGCGTGGAACGCGCCGCCATCGGCCGCCGGGTTTCCGAAAACGAGATCGACCTCATCAACCTTTTCGAAGGACTAGGCCGTCATGCATGATGCCCCCTCCGCAAAGGAGCTTATTGAAGCGGTGAAGGCTTTCATCGACAAGACGGCCGCGCCACAACTCACCGGGCATGCCGCTTTCCACGCGCGGGTGGCCTCGAATGTGCTCGCCACCGTGCTGCGCGAACTCGAGATTCGACCGGGCGCGGAAGCCGCCGAGAAAGCACGTCTCGAAATTCTGCTCGGCACAGCAGGCGAGAGCGCGCACCAGCTGAACGCGCTGCTCTGTGACGCGATCCGTACCGGCCGGATGGACCTTTCCACAGAGGGGCTTCTGTCACATCTCAAATCAACCACAATTGCCCAATTGTCTGTCGATCAGCCGGGCTATTCGGGACTCAGGTCCGCAGCTCGCTGAGCCCGGGAATCTTGTGCAATGAATAGAAAAATTATCCTCGCCCTGATCGCCGTTCTGCTGGCCGTTGCGACCAGCGCGGTCTTCTGGTCGATGCGCGAGGCTCCGGTCGCTACCGGACCTGCCGTGCCGACGTTCGACTATGCCTCAGAAGATAGCTGGGCAGTGCGACCCAGACTTCCGCCGCCCGCCGTCTGGGAGACGGGTTGGGAAGTGGATGTCATTCTGCTCTCTGCTGAAGCCGCGCTGGAGATCAGTGACAAGGTCGCGATCGAGAGGCGGCGCGATTCTGCCTCGAAGGAACTGTCGGATAGCGCTGCAGCGTTCGAGAAAATCGGGCCGGTTTATGCGCCTTACTTGCGCGCAGCAAACGTCGAGACCGACATGGCCTCTGCACTTCAGCAGTATCTGTCAGCGGACAATCGGGGACGCGCCTTCCTGATCGCGGCGGACCGGCCCCTGTCCGCGACACTGACGCCGGTCTTCGAGGCCGACCGGCTGCTTCGCGATCGGTTTGGCGGCGTTCTTTTCTTCGGAGAGGATGATGACGAAACCGGCTTGTCCGGAGACGCCATCTGCTCGCGCCGGTTCAAGGCGGACGAAGGCTGTGTTGAAACCGTTAACTTGCGCCGCGCGGGCAATCGCTACGAACTGGAGGGCGGAGAACGGCTCACCAATGGTCTGGTCGCCTGGCTGAACGATCACACATCGAAACTGGCCGAACCGCTCGGCGACTTCGAGGAAATCGAGATCATCGAAATCCGGCGACCGGGCGAGACAGAGTAGTCTCAGGTCTTGACCTGGCTTTCTGGCGCGGCGAGGCGGAACGGTTCGAGCGACTTGCAGGCTTCATCGAGCGCGACGAGCTGCGGGAATGCGGACAAGTCGGTGTCAAACCGTCTCGCGTTGGCAACTTGCGGGACAAGGACGATCTCGGCCAGACCGGGCGCATCGCCAAACAGGAAGGGGCGCGGTCCGAGTTCCGACGCCATGGTTTCGAGCGCGGCAAACCCGCGCAGGATCCAGTCCTGATACCAGCGTTTGATGGCGGCATCGTCGGCGCCGAAACTTTCGCGCAGCACAGCCAACGGACTGAGATTGTTCAGCGGATGGATGTCGCAGGCTATGACATCCGCGAAAGCGCGTGCCTGAAGGCGCTGCCAGGGATCTGTCGGAAGCAGCGCCGGGCCGGGCAAAGCCTCGTCGATCCACTCGATGATCGACAGTGACTGAACGCCGATGCGCCCATCGAGCTCGATTGCCGGCACGCGCATCTGGGGATTGACGCCGCGATATTGATCCGTAAGCTGTTCATCCGCGCCGGGCAGGATGTTGACCGGAATGGATTCGTAAGTCGCGCCCTTCAGGTTCAGCGCAATACGAACCCGGTAGGCGGCAGACGAACGCCAGTAATCATAGAGCCGTATCATTCGAGCGCCTCGAGTTCGAGTATACCGAGTAGTGCCTCGCGCGCGATGCGGCACTCATCGGCAAACACCGGATCGGTGAGATCAGCCGGAGAAAGCCGATCGCGGTAAGTTGCGCGCACGCAGGCTTGCAGATCGTCGATAAGCTCTTCGTCGAGGATCACGCCCTGGTGGCAGGTCGCAAGCTCGGCTTCGGTCATGACCACACGCAGGCGCAGACAGGCGGGGCCGCCGCCATTGCGCATGGATTGACGCACATCGACATACTCGACCCGTCCGATCGGTCCGTTTGCGCGAACCAGCCGCTCGCAGAAGGCGCGCGTCGAGGGCGTGCCCTCTGTCTCGCCCGGAGCAATGAGTACGAGCCGGTCTTCGCCGGGAAACTGGAGGAGCTGCGAATTGAATAGATAGGACGAGATCGCGTCCGTCAGTGGCACCTCGGCGTCCGGCACCATGACAGGCTTCAGATCGAACCAGCCGTCGGCGGCCCGGCGCAGGGCTTCGAGCGTTGCCGCGGTGTCTTCAAACGCAAGCTCGTGGAAGAACAAGGTGTCGAGCGCGCCCACGCAGACGACGTCATTGTGAAAGGCGCCGGCTTCGATGGCACGGCGCGACTGGCGCGCGAAGACCACGCGGGCCTGATCGAGTTCATGCGACCGCGCAATCGATTCGGATGCCAGACGCGTCTGACGTGCCGGAAAACCTGCCGGCGCTTCGCCGATGTCCCGTCCATAGACGAACAGTTCGACACCTGGCGCACCATGTTGCGCACAAAGACGCACATGATTGGCCGCGCCTTCGTCGGCAAAGTCCGAATGAGCCGGCAATGCGCCGTGAATGGCAAACCGTTCCTCGCCGGCAAAGATCGAGATCAGCGTGGCCGTCGTATCCGGATGTTCGAGACTACGGTGAAGCATCGTGGATAAATTTGCCGCCGTAAGGTGCAGTCGTCCGTCCGCCGTATCGGCAGAAGGCGAAACGGTCGCAGCATTTGCCGTCCACATGCTGCTCGCGGAGTAAGCAGCCTTCAGGAGACGCGGTGATACCCGCGCCGCCGCCGCGATCATCTGAGCGTCCGTGCCGGTGAATCCGGCGGCGGCGAGCAGATCGAAGTTTGGCCGCGCGAGCGGAGGTAGAACGCCTTGCACAAGACCGGCGCGCACCAGGGTTCTCATTTTCTCGAGGCCCTGTACCGCCGCCTCGCGGGGATTGGAAACATCACCGGCATTTCGCGCGCTGGCGAGGTTGCCATCCGACAGGCCACCATAATTGTGGCTCGGGCCGATCAGTCCGTCGAAGTTGACTTCAACTGCGAAACTCATGCTTTCGCCTCGACAATCCAGGCGGCGGCCTTGAGACGTGTTCGTCCATCCGCACCGGCCAGGCCCCTGACGCGCGTGACCAGCGCCTCCTGGATTTTCTGAGGATCAAGTCCCTGCTCGGCAATGACGCGGCAAAGAGGCCCGATTTCCAGCATGAATCCGGCAGTCTCGTCGAACGACGCGCCGGGCAGTTCGATCTGTCCATCCCAAGGCGTCACGCAGAGATCGGCCCAGCCGCTCGCTTCGAGAATTCGCTCTATTCGATCGCGCTGCCCGAAGGCGAACGGGCTTGGGGCACCGGGCGGCGGCGGTGCCGGCGGCTCACGCAGAAAGGGCATGGCAGCAGCGACCGGCATCATGGCCCAGTCATTCTCCGCCAGGGACCGCCAGCAGGTGAACACCAATCGCCCGCCGGGTTCAACGGCCTTGTGGATATTCGCAAATGCCTTGACCGGATCGGCAAAGAACATGACGCCGAAGCGGGAGACCACGAGTTGAACGGGTACTTCGGGCTGCCATTCCGACGCGTCAGCGACGACAAAGCGCGTGCCCGGCGCATTGACTGCAGCGCGGCGGCGGGCGACAGCGATCAGGGGTTCGGAAACATCGACTCCGGTCGGACTGGCTCCGGACGCGGCGACCTCCATCGTCAGGGCGCCTGCGCCGCATCCGATGTCGATCACCGTTTCTCCTGCCGCAGGTTTCGCAGACGCAAGAACAGCGTCCGCAAACGGACCAAGCATGGCGTCTAGACGGTCCGCATCGCGCACCCATTTCTGGCCTGCCGCGCCGTTCCAGTAATCGATCTGGGCCGTGTTATCCATGAAAGCCTCTCAGGCTGGAAATCCGGGCGCAGACAGGCGCGCCGCACTGGGAGCGAGTTGGCTTGCTTGCGGCCATGCGCAGTAGTCGGCGGCATAGTAAGCCCCCGGACGAAAGTTTCCCGACAGACCTGGGCCGCCGAAGGGCATCGACCCGCTGGCACCCGCTGTCGGACGGTTCCGGTTGAGGATACCCGCGCGCATCTCGCGGTAGGCCATATCCCAGCGCGCATCATCGTCGCAGATCAGGCCGCCGGACAATCCATATTTCGTCGCGTTGGCCCGCGCGATAGCCTCGTCGAACGTCTTGACACGGACGACCTGCATCAATGGTCCGAAAAGTTCCTCGTCGGGAAATCCGGAAGCGCCGGTGACATCCACAACCCCGGGCGTCACAAACCCGCCGCCGCGATCCATTCGGCCGAGCGCCAGCAAGGGCGCTCCGCCATGCGATATGAGCATTTCCTGAAACGCGATCGCCTGATCGCGCGCCTTCTCCGAGACCAGCGGGCCCATGAAGATATCCGGTTCGTTCCACGCGCCAATGCGGATCGCCCTGGCCCGTGCGATAATTGCGTCGATCACTGCGTCGCCGAACCGGCCTTCCGGCAGGATGACCCGCCGGGCACAGGAACAGCGCTGTCCTGTGGTGAGATAGGCGGACTGCGCGGCGATGTCTGCTGCCGCATCTACGTCTGCAGGATCCCAGATGATCAGAGGATTGTTGCCGCCCATCTCGAGGGCCAGGATCACCTCCGGCCGACCTGCAAAGTGTTTGTGGAAGTAGACACCTGTTGTGGCCGAACCGGTAAACAGAAGCCCGTTGATGTCTTCGTCGATGAGCGCAGCACCCGTCTCGCGCCCGCCATGCACGATGTTGAGACAGCCCGGCGGAAGGCCTGCCTCCTCGAAACAGGCCCCCATGATGGCTGCGACGCCCGGCGCAAGTTCGGACGGCTTGAACACGCAGGTGTTCCCGGCCAGCAGCGCAGGTACGATATGACCATTCGGAAGATGGCCGGGAAAATTGAACGGGCCGAACACCGCCATGACACCATGCGGCCGGTGCGTGAGACGGGCTGAGCCGAACGCGGCACCTTCGGTCTTTTCTCCGGCGCGTTCCTTCTGCGCGGCAATCGAGACAGCAATCTTGGCTTTCATCGTCGCCGCTTCGCCGCGCGAATCCCAGAGCGCCTTGCCCATTTCGCGGCTGATTACTTCGGCGATCTCTTCGGACCGTTTGCCGATTTCGCCTGCATATCGTTCAAGGATCGCGGTGCGCTCGCTTTGCGGGCGGCGCGACCAGTCGTGGAGCGCGGCGCGAGCCGACCGGACTGCGCGCGACACGTCCTGGCCG
>JBGTKN010000380.1:0-3211 GCA_041744615.1 Hyphomonas sp.
TCGTGTGGCGGTGGAAGACGGCAAGGTGATCGGCGTGTGCCGTGTCTGGCCGCTGGTCGTGGGCGGGGCGAAATCCCGCGCGCTGTTCTATGGCCCGGTCGCGGTTGACCCGGCGCACCGGGGCCAGTTCCTCAGCCTGCGCATCACCGAAGCCGCGCTGGAAGCTGGAAAAGCGGCGGGCTGGCCCGCCGCAATCCTGATCGGTGCACACAGTCTGTTCGGCAAGGCAGGTTTCGTTATAGCGCCGAAACACAGGCTCACCTTCGCCAGCCCCCAGGACCCCGCGCGGGTGATGGTGCGCGACCTCGCCGGCGACGCTGCGCAGCTTGAAGGCCTCGTCACCGCGCCCTGATCTTTGACTTTCGCTTGCGCGACCGGATTCTGGCTGGCACCATTTCTCGGTTCGCAGTCCTCCCGGTTGCAGCTCCCCCAGCCAAGAGGGGAGGCGGGCCGGCCTGCGCTACGGGAGGAAGCATGGCCGATATCGTCACCGGCCAGGACGAACCGCAGCGCCCACGCGCGACCATGCGGCAGGTCCTGGCATCACTGAACCAGCCCAAGGTCGCGCTGGCGGTGATCTTTGGAATCGCAACCGGCATGCCGCCGGTCCTTGTCAGCGTGACGCTCGGCTTCTGGCTGCGCTCGGAAGGCGTCGCGCTGAGCGCTATCGGCTTCATGAGCTGGGTTGGCATCTTCATGTCCACCAAGTTCCTATGGGCGCCTTTCGTCGACTGGATACGCCTGCCCTGGATCGGCAAGCGACTGGGCCATCGCCGCTCCTGGATGCTCCTCGGGCAGATTTTCGTCACCATCGGCATCCTCGGCATGGCGGCCACCGGCCCGTCCGGCGGCCTCGCAGCGTTTGCCGGTTTTGCGATGCTCACCTCCTTCGCGGCGGCCACGCAGGACATTGCGGTGGATGCCTGGCGGATCGAAAGCGCGGAGGACGCTGAGCAGGACCTGATGGCGTCGGCTTATATCTTCGGCCTGCGGTCGGGTTATTTCCTCGGCAACGTCCCGATTCTCGCGATGTCGGCCGTCATCGGCTGGAGCATGGCATATGCAGCGGCCGCGGTCGGCGGCATCGCGGGCCTCGCCGGTCTGCTGATGGCGCGCGAGCCTGACAAGCCGCGCGACTTTTCACCCGCCACGGGGCTTTCCAGCGTGCTGGCTGCCTTGTTCCGTCCCCTGAAGGTTTTCTGGGAGGACCATGGCCGGAACAATTTCATCTTCCTGCCGCTGGTCGCGTTATTCTTTGTGCCAGACGGGCTGATAACCTCGATGGTCGGGCCGCTCTATATTGATCTCGGCTTCACCGGGCCTCAGATTGCCGCCACACGCACCGTGTTCGGCTTCCCGGCAACACTCGCCGGAGTGATCGTCGCGGGGCTGATCGGCCTGCGTTTCGGCACCATCCCGGCCATGGCGATTGCCGTGATCCTGGCGGCGGTGTCAAACGTCGGTTTCGCCTTTCTCGCACTTTCCGGCGGCGACAAGCTCGTCTGGATCGCAGCCTCGATGTTCGAAGGTTTCAGCGGCGGGATGGCCACGGCCGCGATGGTCGCCTGGGCGAGCCGGCTGACGAACCCGATTGCCACGGCGGCCCAGTTTGCCTTGCTCTCGTCCCTGATGACGCTGGTCGCGGGCTTCCTCGGAGGGTTCGCGGGGATGGCGGTCGAAGCGCTTCAGGCCCGAAGCGGCTCGGCGATGGCCGGCTTCGCAACCTGGTTCTCGATCACGCCCTTTGCGGCAATCCCGCCGCTGATCCTGATCTGGCTCGTCAGTCAGCGGACGAAATCCGGTCGGGCCTAGCGCCCCTCGCGCCGCCAGGCGAGCAGCAGCATCAGGATCAGCGCGGCGGCCGCGAGAATGCCAGGCCGCAGCGGCTGGCTGGTGGACGAGCGAACGGCATAGGCATCACGTTCGCGCAGACCGATCCAGCCATTGCCGGCAGCAGTGCGCTGGTTGCCGATGCGGCGGATCTCCGGAAGGTTCGTGCCCGCCTCGTTTAGCCGTAAGACGCCGCCGCCGGTGGCGCGGGCGACCGGTTCGAGGAGGTCGGCGGTCGATGTCAGGTCGGCATATTCCTTCGGATTTGCGGGACCATTCAGCGCGATGGCCTCGAGCCCGCCCGACCGTGCGCGGTAAATACCCAGCTGGTCGATAGGGGCTTCGGCCGCAAAGGTGCCGGGGCCGCGGTTGATCCAGACGGGGCGCAGCTTGTCGCCCTCCGGTGTCTCGATCTCCAGCGGAGGCGCACTGTCGAGCAGCGTGCGCAGCTCGACGGTCGCCTTGCCGCCCTCTGCCTGGATCGACAGGCGCCGCTCTTCCAGTTCCGGCTCCTTCATCATCCAGTGCACCATCCGCCGGATCAGTTCGGCAAATGGTCCGCCGCCATCATGGCCGCTCGCCCAGAGCCAGATCTGGTCGGACATCAGCATGCCGACGCGGCCCTTGTCGACGCGGTCGACGATCAGGAGCGGGCGGCCTTCCGGCCCGGCGATCAACACGTCGCCTGCAACCGGGTCGGCCTCGATGAATCGCATCCATTCGCCCCAGCCACTATCGTCCAGGGGGGCGCTGACGGAATGGCGCTTGCCCGGCGCGGTCAGTTGCGGCTTGAAACTCCCGGTCCGGATGCGCCCCGTCGGCGTCGCCGGCAACACCGAGGCGAGCGGTGAGCGGGCAAGGCTCGCGGGACCGGCAAACTGCTCGCCCGCCACGATCAGCAGCGCGCCGCCATCGGCCACATAGCGCGACATGTTGGCAAGATAGGCCTGCGTGATGACGCCCTGGCGCTCGTACTGATCGAAGATGATGAGGTCGAACTCCGACAGTTTTTCCTCGAAGAGTTCCTCGGTCGGGAAGGCGATCAGGGCGAGTTCTTCCGGGCGCGCATAATCGGTCTTGAAGGGCGGGCGGAGAATCGTGAAGTGGACGAGGTCCACGGACGGGTCGGATTTCAGCAGGTCGCGCCAGACGCGGCCTGCCTGGTTCGGTTTGCCAGTCACCAGCAGCACGCGCAGCCGGTCGCGCACGCCGGCGATGGTCATCGCGGTGCGGTTGTTGGCGAGCGTCAGTTCCTCTGGCCCAGGCGGCGCCTCGATCACCACCATGTTCTCGCCCCGCCGCTCGATCTCGACCGGCAGGGGCGTGTCCTCGCCGGCCTTGACGCGAATGCGCACCGGCGCGCCGCCGTTCAGCGACACCC
>JBGTKN010000381.1:0-4645 GCA_041744615.1 Hyphomonas sp.
GCCGGAGAGGGACACGGTGTACTCGCCTTCGACCTCCGCCGTCCAGGCGCGGGCCGCGCCGTAGGTGGATTTCGCCGACAAGGCGGCGAGGGCGGCGAGGAAACAGAGCGCGCCGACGACGAAGAACAGTGCGGCCTCGCGGGCATCCTCCAGCGGTAGAAGGGAATTTTCATGCGGTTTCATGGCATTGCCCTCAAGGGATCGGTGCGGCGGCGGGCGGCGGGGGCCACCTCGCCGCTTTCCTGCACAAGCATGCCGTCGGCCAGCCGGTAGACCGGCGCGTCGATCTGGCGGATCAGGCCAAGATCGTGCGTGGCGATCACCACAGTCGTGCCGAGGCGCTTGTTGAGTTCGTAAAACAGCCGCATCAGGCGCGCCGCCATGTCTGGGTCGACGTTGCCGGTTGGCTCGTCGGCACTCAGCAGGTTCGGCTGGGTCACCACCGCGCGGGCGATGGCGACGCGCTGCTGCTCGCCGCCGGACAGGGTCTCCGGGCGCTTGTGCAGCCGCTCGCCGAGGCCCACCCAGCGCAGGAGTTCCTCCACATCCCGGCGGTACTGGGTTTCCTTTCGCCCCATCACCCGCAGGGGAAGGGCCACGTTTTCATAGGCGGTCAGGTGGTTCAGGAGGCGGAATTCCTGAAACACCACGCCTACACGGCGGCGCAGGGCCGACAGGTCATCCCGCGAAAGACGGCTGGTGGGACGCCCGAACAGCGAGACTTCGCCCCGCGAGGGCGGCTGCGCGAGATAAAGCAGCTTAAGCAGGCTGGACTTGCCCGCCCCGGAGGCACCGGTCAGGAAGCTGAAGCTGCCGGGTTTCAGGACGAGATCAATCCCGCTAAGGATTTCTTCGGTCGAATCGTAGCGCAGGGACACCCCGTCCAGACGGACGGCAGCCTCATCAAACATGTCCGGGCGAAGCTGGGTCATGGTGCGGGGTCCGGGTTACGAGGTTGGCCAAAGGGGCGGCAGCCGGAAAGACGACGGAATGATCCTTACCTGTCCTTCTTGCAGCACCCATTATTTCGCCGATGACTCAACAATCGGTGAAAGCGGGCGAACTGTTAAATGCGCAGCCTGCGGGCATTCCTGGTTCGTGCAGCCGAAATCGCTGGCCGAAGACAAGCCGGCTGCCCCCGCGCATGAGGTCTACCGCGAACGCCTGCGCGAGCAGCGGCGCGAGAAAAGCAAGCTTTTTGCGGTCCTTTCCTGGCTCTTCACGGGCAGCCTGTTCGTGGCCGCCACCATTGCCGCCTTCTTCTTCCGGAACGACGTCGTAAAGGTCTGGCCGCAGTCGGCGGCCGCTTACCAGTTGGCCGGCCTGGACGTGAACCGGTTTGGGCTCGACTTCGCCGATATCGAACGCACCCGAACGTTCAACGACACGATTCCGATTGTCTCGGTCACCGGCCGCGCCATCAATGTAGCCAGTACCGCCGTCGAGACGCCGGGCGTGCGCATCGACCTACGCGACGAGGCGGGCAAGGTGGTGGCCACCGAGTACAGTTTCGTCACGCCCCGCGAACTGTCTCCCGGAGAATCCGGGCAGTTCGGTGTCGTCGTCTCGCCGGCGCCGATCGAGAGTTTCGAGATTGTGGTCAGTTTCGTCGAGCGCTCGGCCGTGCCGAACGAGCCGCCGCCAGAAGACCTTGCGCCGCTGACCGGCGAGACCCTTCCGGACACGGATGAAAGCGATCCTGCCATCGAGGACCCGATCTGATCATGCAGAAACCTACACCCCACGCGCCGATGCCCCGGATCGATGTCGTCCTTTCGGAGGCCGATCTGATGGCGCGGGTGGACGAGCTTGCAGGCCGTCTCGTTCCCCGCCTAACCGGCGAGTGGACCGCCGTGTCGATCCTGATCGGGGCAACGCCCTTCACCAGCGACCTTATGAAAGCGCTCGCCCGCCGGGACGTGCACCCGATCCTCGATGTGCTGTGGCTGGAAAGCTACCGCGACGCGCGCGAGAGTTCAGGCCGTGTGGTCGTGCGCGCCGATGTCTCCCGGCCCGTCGAAGGGCGCGGCATGCTGCTGATCGATGACGTGTTCGATACCGGCCGCACGCTGGATTTTGCCAAGCAGCACCTGATTGCTAAGGGCGCGCGCGAAGTGCTGACCGTGGCGCTGACACAGAAACCCTGGGCACCGCGCGGCGAACACGGCGTCGATTTCTGCGCCTTCGACGCGCCTGGCCGCTTCCTCGTCGGCTATGGCATGGACGATGCGGGCCTCTACCGGGGCCTTCCGTACATCGGCGCGCTGGACTGAGGCTTACTCGCCCAGTTTCAACAGAGCGTCGCCCAGTCCCGATACATAGATCGGCCCGCCGCCCGGCGTCAGGATGACGCCCGTGAGCAGGCCCGGCATCGGCTCCCAGACATCCGGTGACAGGAGCTCGAGGCGCGGCTCGCCGGCGTCACCGCGGCGGTTGAATTCAGCCAGAAAAGCCTCCCCCGCTGCGGTCTGGGCGGAGAAGGCAGTGCGGACTTCGCCGGTGTCCGGATTGATCTGCAAGACTTCATTGGCCATCGGCGAAGCCACCCAGAGCATGCCGTCCTCGGACAGCTCGACATTGTCAGGGGAGGTGAGGGTGGCCACCACGCGCCGGCCCGTCAGGGCGCCGGTCGCAAGGTTCGCCTTGAAGCCCAGCACTCGGCCGCCGACAGTCTCAGCGAGGAAGAGTTCTCCGCGCGTCTCGTCGATCACGAATCCGTTGGCGAATTCCAGGCCGGCAAGAACCATTTTCGGTTCAGGCAGGGGCATATCGTCCGCTGCCGGAGCGATCCGGAACAATGCGCCATCGGACAGGGGCGCATCGAGGGCGTAGAACAGGCGCGCCTCTGAATCGGGCGGCGCATTCTCCGTGGACTGGGTAAACCAGATGGCCCCGGTGGAATCGCGGTGGGCATAGTTGATGCCATAGGGATGCCGGTAGATACGGGTGGTCACTTCGGTCGCGATTTCTGTGCGGTAGAGGGCCCCCGAGAACACGTCCGCCACCAGAAGATGCCCGCCGCCAGCTTCGAACGAGACGCCGTTCGGTCCGCCGGCCAGTTCCGGCGGCACATGGACGTATCCGGCTTTCTCGAAGTTTCCGAAGGGCCGCACATGGCCGCTCGGTGAAACCGCGGCGAGACCGGTGCGTTGATCAACGACCACCACCGTGCCATCCGGCAGGACGACGCCGGATTCGGGGCGCTGCAATCCGCGCGTTTCCGGAAAGAACCCGCCGTCGGCGATAGTCAGGGTGCGGAATGAAGCCGCCGCTGGTTTGTCCCATGCGCCGGGCGCATCGTCCGGTGTGGCTTCACACGCAGCGAGCGCCATTCCGGCGAGGACCGCGAAGAGGATGGGGCGCATCTGCGGATTTTCCTTTTGTCCTGCGGCCCGTGTGACCGGCCTTCTGCAAAAGGCAAACACGCGTGCGAAGACCGGCACAAGGCGGCGGCGGGCCGCCTACCAGACCCCGACATTCGGCGCGCTCGCCCAGGGTTCCTGCGGTGGCAGGGCGGCGCCGGCTTGCAGGAGTTCCACCGAGATTCCGTCCGGCGATCGGATGAAGGTCATGCGGCCATCCCGGGGCGGGCGTGAGATGGTGACGCCGAGATCGGCGAAACGCTGCGTGGCAGCGTAGATGTCATCGACCCTGTAAGCTAGGTGGCCGAAATTGCGCCCGCCCGGATAGTCTGCCTCGTCCCAGTTATGGGTCAGCTCCACCATCGGGATATCCATCTGAGTCGGCGTCTTGCCGGTCGGAATGCCGCCCATGCGAGCAATGTCTGCAGGGGCGGCTAGAAAGACGAGCGTGAACCGGCCCGCCTCATTATCGTGACGCCCGATTTCGGTCAGGCCGAGCCCCTCGCCATAGAATTTCAGCGCACCGGCGAGGTCGCTGACGCGCACCATCGTATGAAGGAATTGGGCGCTCATCCGTGCACCTCCCGGAGATTGCGGATCACTTGTTTCAGGTTTGGGGGCGTCAGCGTGTAATACCGGTGCAGGGCGAGGGCCAGCAGCGCGATGGTGAGACCCATGATGGTGAGGAAAAAGCTGAACGTGTGGATCAGCGTACCCTGCTCGAACACCGGCGACTTGCCTGACAGGGTCCAGAATGCTGCCCACACCATGTTGAAGGCTGTCGAGATCGGGGCCAACAGGACCGTCATGAGAACGGCGCAGGCATAGATGTAGGTGCTCGCACGCGGACCTTCAGCGCGCAGGTAGAGATCGGTGAACTCATCCTCTTTAACGCCGTCCGGCAGCTCGCCTGTCTCCTTGCGCGCCTTCAGCAATTGCGGTGCGAAGTCCCTTGCCTGTTTCCAGCGCAGCGCGAGATGGACGCCCCAGGCGGCCACGGCAAAGACGAGGGCAAAATAAATGAACATGGCAGGCCGCTGGATCCCGGGTTCGGCGCTCCCCGGCCTGTGAAGTCAGGCCACATGCGCGCGTTCGTAGACAAGCATGGCGCGCTTTCGCGCCACACCCCAGTGATAGTTATGCAGCCGGCCATCAGCTGCAAGGGCTCGGTGGCAGGGGATGAACCAGCTGACCGGGTTGGCACCGACCGCCGCGCCGACCGCGCGGGCTGCCTTGGGCGCGGAGATGGTCTGGGCAAGGGCCCCGTAGGTGCGCGTCTCCCC
>JBGTKN010000382.1:0-4227 GCA_041744615.1 Hyphomonas sp.
TCTCCTGTTGCCGGGCCTGGCGGGCATGGGCCTGTTCATCCTGGGCTGGCTGTTTGCGGGCTTCTCAGTGGTTGGTCAGCCGCACATCATGGTCCGGTTCATGGCGCTCGACAATGAGCGCAACATGGCGCGGGCGCGGGCCTGGTACTATAGCTATTTCACGATCTTCTACCTGCTCGCGACCGGCGTCGGCATGTTGTCCCGCATATACTTGCCGGACCTTGCAAATCTCGATCCCGAACTCGCGCTGCCGCTGATGGCTGTGGAACTTCTGCCACCGGTCCTCGTCGGACTGATCCTTGCGGGCATCTTTGCTGCCACGATGTCGACCGCAGACTCGCTGGTCCTGTCCAGTTCGGCGGCGTTCACCCATGACCTCGCGCCCCAGCGGCTCGAGACCACATTGATGCTGAAGCTCGCGACAGCCATCGCCGTGGCCATCGCGCTCGGGCTCGCCCTGTCGGAGAACCGGAGCGTCTTCAGCCTGGTGATCCTCGCCTGGTCGACACTCGCCGCCGCATTCGCGCCATTGCTGACGCTCTATGCGCTGCGCCGTCGCGTGTCCGAGGCAACCGCTATCGCGATGCTGGTGTTGGGGGTCTCGATCGCACTCTTCTGGCGTTTCGGTCTGGGTTGGCACGAGAGTGTGTACGAAGGCCTGCCGGGAATTGCGCTGCCCCTCATCTTCGGCTTCCTGCTTTCCACGCCCCAGCCCGCCAGAGCGGCGACATGAACCGGTTTTTGTCCAGATGAGAAACTAGAACTGCATCGGGTGTCTGGTTGTGTACCTGCATAGTCGAGGCAGATCGTCTCGATCGGGTCGCATGCGATTCCGGGCACAGCTCTGTAGTGGTGGTCTGGACATTGCGGCGGCTGTCCATGAGGTCGGAGATGACGCGGCAGTGACGGTCGAGAATGCGCTGATGCTCTACCCTGCCTTGCGCGCGCCAGGCGGCGCGGCGGCTTTGCACTTGTTCGAGCGAGGCGGCCACGGTTTCGGCCTGAGGGGCATCGCCGGCACGCCGCTGGAAACCTGGCCGGGCCTCGTTACCAGTTGGGGCAGGGACAAGGGCCTGTTCACTGTCCCACCCGGTTAACCATGCTCGTTGCGGGGCTGGCCTGATTCCTGCGGCTTGTGAAATGGCAGGTCCGGAGGGATCGCAGCGCCTGTGGCCGCGTTGTCGTGCCGGGGAGACTTGTGATTTCATGCCTCACAGGCGAATTTCCGCCAAGTCTTGCACGCTTCTTGCAGAATTCCGTGCGACAAGGCCGTTCCAAGCCCGCCCGTACAGTTAAAGGACACCCGTCATGCACCTCGAGCGCCGCATTCTGATCACCGGCGGGGCCGGTTTCATCGGCTCATTCCTCTGCGAGCGCCTGCTCGAGAGCGGCGCCAATGTGCTCTGCGCCGACAACTTCTTCACCGGGACGCGCACCAACGTCGCGCATTTGCTGAACCATCCGCGTTTCGAGCTGATGCGCCATGATGTCTGCTTCCCGCTCTATGTCGAGGTCGACGAGATCTACAACATGGCGTGCCCGGCGAGCCCGATCCACTACCAGTTTGACCCCGTCCAGACGACCAAGACGAGCGTGCACGGCGCCATCAACATGCTCGGCCTCGCCAAGCGCGTGAAGGCGAAGATCCTGCAGGCCTCGACGTCGGAAGTCTACGGCGACCCGGCGGTCCACCCTCAGCCCGAAGAATACTGGGGCAACGTCAACCCGATCGGCCCGCGCTCCTGCTATGACGAAGGCAAGCGCTGCGCCGAGACGCTGTTCTTCGACTATCACCGCCAGCACCAGCTGCGCATCAAGGTCGCCCGGATCTTCAATACCTACGGCCCCCGCATGCACCCGAACGACGGCCGCGTGGTCTCCAACTTCATCGTCCAGGCCCTCAAGGGCGAAGACATTACCCTTTACGGCGACGGCCAGCAGACGCGCAGCTTCTGCTATGTCGACGATCTCGTGCGCGGCCTGATGGGCCTGATGGACTCGGCCGATCACATCACCGGCCCGATCAATATCGGCAATCCCGGCGAGTTCACGATCCGCCAGCTGGCCGAACAGGTCATCGACCTGACCGGGTCTAAGTCGAAACTCGTCTTCATGCCGTTGCCGCAGGACGATCCGAAACAGCGCAAGCCGAATATCGAGAAGGCCCGCGAGATCCTCGGCTGGGAGCCGAAGGTGCAATTGCGCGACGGCCTGACCAGGACAATTGCGTATTTTGACGGCATGCTGTCCGAAAAACTTGCCGCCGAGTAGGCGTCCGTAGGTCTAAAAAAGTCAACCAGATGTAGATGACACGGCGTCATCTACATTTTTGGGTTGACCGAAAGATGGCGCAGGATCACACCGAGGATAGCCCGGCTTTGCCCCGGTTGGGCGACACCGCGAGAGTTTTCATGTCCATAGATCGTCTTGATTGGGACTCGCTACGCGTCTTTCGCGTTGTCGCGGAACTCTCAAGTATGAGCGCTGCAGCCGCACGCCTCGGAGAGTCGCCGCCGACCATCAGTCGCAAGATCGATGATCTCGAGAAGAGCCTCGGCTCGCAGGTCTTTCTGCGCTCGACGCGTGGTGTGGAGCTCACCGAAATCGGCAAGCAGGTGCTGCGCCATGTGCACAACATGGCTGACTCGGCCGAAGCGCTCCGCCGCCAGACCGAAGCGACCGGCGCGCTCCTCACCGGCACAGTCACGCTCAGCACTGGCGACGGGCTCGGCCCATACTGGATTGCGCCCCGGCTCTTCCAGTTCCACAAGGACAATCCAAAGGTTCAGGTGCGGATGATCATCGGCGACACGACGCCGGACCTGCATGCAGAAGAAGCAGATATAGCCATCAGCTTTGCCGAAACGCGCCAGCAAGACGTCATCGCGCACAAGCTCGGGGTCCAGCACTATGCCGGATTTGCCTCAGAATCCTACATCGCCGAATACGGCAAGCCCGAGAACATGCACGAGTACCACAAGCACCGCTGCATCCTGCATACGTCCTACGTGAACCAGGTCGAGCGCTGGGCGCCGCGCATGTCAGAGTTGCGCCGGATGGTGGATTTCGCCTTCATCACCAATTCCGGCACTGCGATTGTCGAATCCTGCGCCAAGGGCGGAGGCATCGGTATCCTGCCTTCTTACATGGCAACGCTGGATACGCGGCTGGTGCCGCTGGACCTTCCGGAAGTCGCGCCGATCCGGTTCTGGATCACGTATACCGAGCGGGTGCGCAAACTGGCGCATGCCAGGGCGCTGATCGACTGGACGCGGCGCCTGTTCGAAACACCCGAGGCGATCTGGTTTGCCGACGATTTCGTGCATCCCAGTGAGTACAAGGAGAAAGTGCGCGAATTGCGCCCGCAGATACGCCGAGACAACTGATCCCCGGCAGCGCCGGAGGCTTGCCCCTTTCGGGCGACGCCATAAGGTAGTGTCAAAGATGCCTGCTGGGTTTAGGCGGGACGTCTCTGACATGGGGAACGATCATCGACACGCACGACCGCCGCCCCGCAACGATCGTCGATGTGGCGCGTGAAGCGGGGGTCTCGTTCAAGACTGTCAGCCGGGTGCTCAACGGCGAGCCGAATGTGCGCGAGCCGACGCGCCAACTGGTGCTGCAGGCGGTCAGGACCCTCGGCTACCGCGCCAATCCCTATGCCCGCAACCTCCGGGCCGCCCAGAGCCGCCTGATCGCCGTCTATTTCTCCAACCCTTCTCGCAACTATACGAGCGAAATCCAGATCGGCGTGCTGCAGCGCTGCAATGCCGAAGGGTTCAATGCCATCTTCGAGGAAGCCGCTGCCGGGCTGGACAGCCTTGTCTCCCTGCGCGGGGAGCCGAACCTGGCCGGGGTCATCCTCGTCCCGCCGCTGACCGAGGACGCGGCCATCCTGCGGCGGCTGGCCGAAGCTGGCATTCCCTTCGTGCGTCTCGCCCCGGCCGATGCCGCAGGGGAGGCAGGCCATGTCAGCATGGATGACGAGCTGGCCGCCGCCGAGATGACGAACTACCTCTTGTCCCTCGGTCATCGCCGGATCGGTTTCATTGCCGGCCCCGGCGACCACCCGCAGGCACGCCTGCGCGAGGCCGGTTTCCGGGCGGCGCTGGCCAGCAACGGACTGACGGCAGACCCGGACCTGATGGCGCAAGGCAGCTTCCACTTCGATTCGGCCCTGCGCGCCGCTGAAACCCTGCTCTCGTCCACCGCGCCGCCCACCGCGAT
>JBGTKN010000383.1:0-4162 GCA_041744615.1 Hyphomonas sp.
CTTCAGGCGCTCGCGACCGCGCCGGACGCGGGCACGATGGAACAACGCGCGATCTACCTGTCTCAGGCCGGCCAGGCCTGGATGATGGCCGGCGCGCCGGACGTGGCGGCCGTGTCCTTCACCGAAGCTCTGAAGCTCGCGCCGGGCACGGTCGAATTGCTGATGGACCGCGCCAGCGCCTTTATCCTGACCGAACAATGGGACGAAGCCCTGTCGGATCTCGACTATACGCTCGCCAGCTCTCCCGGTTTCGGCCCGGCGCATCAGCTGCGCGCCGAAGTGCATCTTAACAAGAAGCGCTATGATCTTGCGATGCAGGATGTGCAGGCCGCAATGGTCGCGGATCCAAAGAACATTGACACATTGTTGGTGCGGGGGCGCGTGCGCGAGGCGATCCGGATCGCCGAAGAAGACGGCATCCCGCAATAGCCGCCGTTTCAGGCGCCGTAGCGGGCTTCCAGCATCGACCAGACGGCCCGCAGGCTGCAGGGCGCGCCGCCTTCGGGCCGACCGTATTTGGCCTTACGCCAGGCCCAGATGTCGAAGTGCGCCCAGCTTTTCGCGGTAACGAACTGTTTGAGGAAAACCGCCGCCGTGATCGATCCGGCGAAGCTGCCGCCGGAGTTTACCAGATCGGCGACCGGGCTCTTGAGGTCCGCCAGATAGGGCTCCCAGAGCGGCATGCGCCAGACCGGATCGCCGGTGCGCGCGGACGCGGCGAGGATGTCCGCGGCGAGTTGGTCATCGTCCGTATAAAGCGGCGCGAGATCGGCGCCGAGGGCGACGCGCGCTGCGCCGGTAAGCGTGGCAAAATCGAGCAGCAGGTCGGGATCGTCTTCTGACGCGCGGGCCAGCGCATCTGCCAGCACGAGGCGACCTTCGGCGTCGGTGTTGTCGATCTCGACCGT
This sequence comes from Hyphomonas sp., assembly GCA_041744615.1. Lineage (GTDB taxonomy): Bacteria > Pseudomonadota > Alphaproteobacteria > Caulobacterales > Hyphomonadaceae > Hyphomonas. The sequence continues at coordinate 909 of JBGTKN010000383.1, forward strand.
GAGCCCCTTGCGGCTCGAAAGGATGTCGCCCGGGCGGAAGGAATTGCCGGCAATCGCATTCTCGGCGGCGGAGACGTAGAGTTTCAGGTGCACAGGCAGGCCTGCGTCCATGACGAGTTCGGCGAGCGCAATGGCGTGTGCGGCGCCGCCCATGTCCTTCTTCATGATCCGCATCCCGTCGCCGCCTTTGATGTTGAGGCCGCCGGAATCAAACGTGATGCCTTTGCCGACGAGGGCAATCTTCGGGTCGCCCGGTTTGCCCCATTCGAGCTCGAGAAAGCGGGGTTCTTCGGTCGCGGCGCGGCCGACCGCGTGGACCATGGGATAGCCGGCGGGGATCAAGGCGTCTCCCACCGTGGCCCGCAGGCCAGCGCCGAACCGCTCCGCAAGGGTTGCCATTTCGGCCTCCAGGCCGGCGGGCGTCATGTCGGCGGCAGGTGTGTTGACCATGTCACGCAGATGGGCGCAGGCATCGGCCTCGGCCGAAACACGCTCACCTTCCTTTCCGCCGGGTACTTTGAGGCGAGGCGGTTTGGTCTTGGCGGCCTTGTAGCGTTCGAAAAGGTAGGCGCCATCTGCCCAGGCGGCGGCAATGTGGGATAGCGGCTGGCCGCCGTCCCCGGCAATCTCGTAGTCGCCTTCGGGAAGCCGGGCCGACAGGGCCGCTACGGCCAGCGCGTCCTTGCCGGCGCCCAGTCCGAACAGCACGGACTGGATCGTTCCTGTCTCGCCAGGAACCAGCACCGTCTGCCCGGCCCCGCCTGTGAAGGCCTGGGCAGCGGCGATTGCGCGCGCGCCAGGAAACGGATCGTCCGCCAACGCCGCGAAACTCTGGGCTGTGCAAAGGTAAATGCGGGCGGCGTGCTTCGGCTTGGCGGTGAAGCTCTTGTGCATGGCTCTTTCCTGCTGGCTGTCATGGTTAAGGCCAGTCGATGCGGCGTTAACCGAACTTTGACCCCGGGGGTTCAATATCCCTGATTGTGCGGCCGATACATACACGGAGCCCTATGATGTCCAGTGCCAAAACGTCTCTGGCTTTGCTCGCCTTTGCCCTTGCCGCTTCCACGACGTCCTGCGCCACTGCGCCGAAAGCCAATGCGTCGCTGGGTATGCAGGAAGCTCTGAAGCCCGCTTCTGCCGAGGAGCGCGCGGCAGCCAACCGCGCCGATCCTCTGACGCGCGCGAACTTCTGGGCCAAGGAAAACCTGAAGGACGGCGAAGACCTGACCGTCAGCCTGGAATTCGCCCGTGCCTTGCGCGAAATCGGAAGTCATGAACGTGCTCTCGATGTTCTCTCGCGCGCGCTGATCGTCCACCCGGACAGTCCGGATGCGCTGATGCTGATCGGCCGCATCAGATGGCCACGGGCGATGTTCAGACGGCCGGCCGTGCGTTTCATCGCGCTACGGAAGTGGCGCCGGACCGGGCCGAAACCTGGGCGGCGCTGGGCACGACCTTTGACCGCGAGGGCCAGCACCGGCTCGCCCAGACATCCTATCAACGGGCGCTCGAGATCGAGCCCTACCGCACCACGACCCTGACCAATTACGGTCTCTCGCTGGTTCTCTCTGGGGATCTCGCCGGCGCAGAAGCCAAGCTGCGCCTTGCTGCGGCCAACCCCGACGCCGGCGCGCGCGTCACCGAGAACCTCGCTCTCGTGCTCGGCCTGCAGGGCCGGTTCGAGGACATGAAAGCCGTAAGCGGCACCGCCGCGCCAGATCAGGTGGTGGACCAGAATGCCGAATTGCTGCGCGGGCTGATCCGCCCGGCGCGCAGCTGGGAGTCGCTTGCCGACACACCGGCTCCTGTTCTCGTCGCTGAAGTGCCAGCCACCGCACCAACGACGCGGGTTGTCGACACTGAGACAGAAGAGACCGCCCGGCGGACCCTGCGCCCCCGCAACTAGTCCGCATCCGGAGGGTCGAACCGGATCCCCTGCGCGAGCGGGAGCGCACTTGAATAGTTGATCGTGTTGGTGGCCCGGCGCATATAGCTTTTCCAGGCGTCCGAGCCGGATTCCCGCCCGCCGCCGGTTTCCTTCTCGCCGCCGAATGCACCGCCAATTTCGGCGCCGGATGTACCGATATTGACGTTGGCTATTCCGCAATCCGAACCGGACGCAGCCAGGAACCGCTCGGCTTCGCGCAGGTCCGTCGTGAAGATGGACGAGGATAGGCCGGCGGAGACCGCATTGTTGAGGGCGATTGCCTCGCTGAGTTCGGTGTAGCGCATCACGTAAAGGATGGGCGCGAACGTCTCGCGCAGGACCGGTCCGGTTTGCGCGGGCATGAGGGCAAGGGCCGGCCGGCGATAGACGCCTCCGCCGCCATCGAGGGACGCTCCGCCAAAAACCTCGGCGCCGGACGCGGCGGCTTCCGCGAGTGCAGCCGTCATCGCCTCCCCGGCCGCTGCATCAACCAGCGGGCCGACAAGTACTCCCGGCGACATGGGATTGCCGACTTTCGCCGAGGCCCAGGCGGCTTTCAGGCGCGCGATCAGCGTCTCCGCTATCTGTTCGGACACGAACAGGCGCCGCATCGTCGTGCATCGCTGACCGGCTGTGCCGAGGGCTGAAAACGCAATTGCCCGCACGGCGAGATCAAGATCCGCAGACGGGCAGACGATGGCGGCATTGTTGCCACCGAGTTCAAGGATCGACTTGCCGAACCGCGCGGCGACAACCGGCGCCACGGCGCGGCCCATCCGGGTTGACCCGGTGGCGGAGACGACCGCCACGCGGACATCGGCCGAGAGCAAGGCGCCCATCTCCGGTCCGCCGACCAGACAATGCGACAGGCCGTCTGGCGCTTCACCAAACTGTTTCAGCGCGCGGTCAAACACCGCCGCGACTGCCAGTGCGGTGAGCGGCGTTTTCTCGGACGGTTTCCAGATCACCGGATTGCCGCAGACAAGCGCCAGCGCTGCATTCCAGGCCCAGACGGCGACCGGAAAGTTGAAGGCCGTGATGATGGCGGTGATGCCGGCCGGATGCCAGGTCTCCATCATCCGGTGGCCCGGGCGTTCGGAGGCGATGGTCAGGCCGTGCAACTGGCGGGAGAGGCCGACCGCGAAATCGCAGATGTCGATCATCTCCTGCACTTCGCCCATCGCCTCCGCAGGGATCTTTCCGGCTTCCAGCGTCACGAGGACCGCGAGGTCGTCCTTTGCAGTCCGCAATTCTTCCCCGAGCAGCCGGACGAGTTCGCCCCGGCGGGGCGCAGGCACGTCGCGCCAGACGGTGAAGGCCGACGCGG
>JBGTKN010000384.1:0-6111 GCA_041744615.1 Hyphomonas sp.
CGGGGGAGGCAATGCCTGGGCGCGCCTGCGCCGCGGGCTGATTTCCTACGCGCTCCATCCTGGCTGGGCGCTGGATGTCGGTCTTGGCGGCAAGCCGCATGTCCTTGGAAACATTGCACCTTATGTCAAAGGCGCGGCCACTCCGGCGGACTTTTCCGCTTGGGCAAATGCCTCCATCGATCCGTCAATCAGCTGGGCCGATCTCGCCTGGATCCGCTCGCAATGGTCCGGACTGCTGGTTATCAAGGGCATTCTCAGCCCCGAAGACGCCGTCGAAGCCGTCAAGGCCGGCGCCGACGGCATCGTGGTCTCCAACCATGGCGGGCGCCAGCTCGACGGCGTCGCGTCCACGATCTCGATGCTCCCCCGGATCGCCGACAAGGTGTCCGGCCAGACCCGCTTGCTGATCGATGGCGGAGTTCGCTCGGGTCAGGACATCCTGAAGGCCTTGGCTCTCGGCGCCGATGCAGCAATGATCGGAAGGCCCTGGGTCTACGCGCTCGCCGGGGCGGGCGAAGCCGGTTTGAGCAACCAGCTCAAGGCCTTGCATGGTGAATTTTCGGTGTCGATGGCGCTGACCGGGACGCTCTGCGTAAAGGATGTGAACGCCGGCGTGCTGTTTGGACCACCGCTTGCATCGAAATGACTCTATAACGTCTGAAGACTATTCCCCGCAGATACGCCTCTTTCACCAGTCCACCCGCCACGAGCCCCCATGACGGATCACCAGTCCTTCGCGCCGCCTGCCGCGACGCCGGTCCCTCCGGGTGTCGCCCCGATGGCCCAGCGCGTCGCCAAGGGGGCGATCTGGACAATGGCTGCCAATGCGGCCCGGATCGCATCGGCTATCCTGATTCTCCCGGTCCTGACCCGCCTGCTCTCGCCTGAAGATTTCGGACTGATCCAGATCGCCGCCCCTTTCCTGTTCCTGCTAATGGTGTTCAGCGATCTCGGCATGCAGCCGGCGCTGGTGATCGCCGAGAAACCCTCGGAAAGACTCTGGTCAACCGCGTTCTGGACCGGTCTCGGCGCAGCCCTTCTCCTCACCGTCATCCTGATCCTGGCGGCGCCGGCGGTTGCACTGTTCTTCAAGGAGCCGCGCGCGGAGCTGATCCTTCAGGTCCTCTCGATCACGATGCTGATCGGCGCCACCATGATCGTGCCGGGTGCCTGGCTGCTGCGGAACATGAATTTCCGCACGCTGGCCATTGTCGAGTTCACGTCCGTCACTGCCGGCATCGTCGCCGCGCTTGCCTGCGCGCTCCTCGGCTGGGGCGTCTGGTCGCTGGTCGTGCAGCAGCTGGTAATGTTCTCGCTCAAGGCAGCGGCGCTCTGCACGGTGTCCAAGGCGCCCCTCAGATTCGAGTTCGACTTCGCCGAACTCAAGTCAATCATGGGCGTCAGCTGGGGCATGACGAATGTCCGCATCCTGTGGTTCTTCTCCCGCAACATCGACATGATCATCATCGGCCGTTTTCTCGGCGCGACCGTGCTCGGCTACTACTCCATCGCCTGGCGCGTGATGATGATGCCGATCGAGATTTTCGCGAACGGTCTCTTCCAGGTGCTGATGCCGACGATGGGCCAGCTCAAGGATGATGCTGACCGGCTCAAGGCCGCCCTTCTGAAAACCTACCGCACCATCTCACTGTTCACTTTCCCGGCCATGGCCGGCATCGCGGCACTTGCGGTACCGCTGACCCATGTCCTGTTCGGCGAGCAGTTTGCCCCTGCCGCCTACCCCATCGCCGCGCTGGCCGTACATGGCGCCCTGCAAAGCCTGCTGACCGTGCAAGGCACCGTTTTCATGGCAATCGGCCGGATCGACGTGATGTACAAGTGGTCACTTATAACTTTGGTCTCGCTGGGAACCTGCCTGCTGATAGGCGTCCAATGGGGCCTCAAGGGCGCCGCGCTCGGCTACCTCGTCTCGACGCTGATCTGCGCACCGCTGAACTTCCGCGCCATGCTGAACCTCGTCGGCGCCGGTTTGCCGGACGCCTGGAATGCGTTGCGGGTGCAGACCCTGCTGGCCACCGCGATGGGTCTCTCCGTCTACGGACTGACGCGCATCCTGCCGGCCGACTGGACTCACTTCCAGGTGCTGCTCGCGGGCGTGCCGGTTGGCGTCGTGATCTATGCCGGCGGCCTGCTCCTGCTGGACCGCAAGGCCATCGACGATATCTTCACGATTGCCCGCAGTGTCCTGTCGAAAGCGGCTGCGTCTTAACCAACCAATTTGGCATGTGGTTTGCACATTTTGCCCGGTTGCCGGCCTTCCTGACGGAGGCTCGGGAAAAGGGCGGTCATCCCGCCTGACGTGTTTCAGGGGGCTTGGCGTGGCACGCATCGAAGTGGTTATTCCATACTATCAGCGCGAAGCGGGTCACCTCGTACGCGCGGTCAATTCCATCATGGCCCAGGGTTTCGACGACATCCGGGTCAACATCGTCGATGACGGCTCACCGCGTCCTGCCAATCTCGATCTTGATACGCTGCCGCCTAGCGTGCGGGCCAAGGTTAACCTTGTCCTCCAGACAAATACCGGCGCCAACGGGGCCAGAAACCGGGGCCTTTCCGAGATCGGACCGGACGCCGAGTTTGTGGCGCTGCTCGATTCGGACGACGAATGGCTGCCCGGCCATCTGGAACACGCTATTGAGGCCCTGTCCTGTCCCGGCGCCGGATTCTTCTATGACACCATCTTCATCGATCAGAAGTTTGCCGAAGGATATACCGAGCCGTCCAACGTCCTCGATGCAGCTACTCTCGGCGATGTCGAAGGCCAGCCGCATGTGAAAAAAATCCTTTATCCCCTGCGCGTGCTCTGCGGCGAGTGGTACCGTCACATGCACCTCTCCGTGACGGTGATGACAGGTGATCTCGCGCGCCGTGTCCGCTTCGATGCCGCCTTCACTATCGCGGACGATTTCGAGTTCTTCTATCAATGTGCCCGCTATCCGGGCGGCTGGTACATCGACACCCGAAACGGCGCAGCACGCGGTACCGGCGCCAATATCTGGCACGGCGTAAAGACGACCGACCTGCGCTATTCCCAGGAGAAGTTCTTCAGCATGGTCGTGCTGACACGCCTATTGCGAGAGCCGTCGTTAGACGAGGAAACGCGCCGCACTGCGCGCGCGCGTATCCGTGCCTTCCGCGAGCAGTTTTACTGGTCGCAGCGCAACCGGTTGAAGGCGCGGATGAGGCTCAATCTGGATCTTTGGCTGCGGTTCATCAGGCATGATCCGGCACTGCTGGGCTTCGCCCTGCGCCGCATCCTGCATCTGCCCGCAGCGCCGAAGACCGCCTGATCATATCGCGAAACCGTCCGGTTCAGGCCTTCTCGGGAACCGGCGCCGTCACGAGGCCGAGTGCCATACGCGACAACTGCGCCGCCTCGCCGACTTTGCCTTGCGTCACAGCCTTGCGGATGAACCAGGCGAGGGCGCGGGCGAAGGTCTTGGCAATCGCCCGCCCCGCCGGCCCTTCGGCGCGCAGTGCCAGCAGGCGCTCGGCAATGCTGGGATCCTCCGTAAGTTCCGGGCAGCCATACTTGGAGAAGAGCGCTTCGCGGATCGCCCAGATTTCACGCGCATTCAGCCGGCCTTCTGTCCCGGGCAGCTGGCACGCCGCGCGCAGGTCTTCGAAGGCAAAGTCCCACAATTTCTTGCGCGCCATGACGGTGCCGCGCGTGATCAGCGCCTGACGAGTCTGGGCAGGCGTCCGTTCGGATCCGGCGGCGGTGCTCTTTGGCAGGTAGTCGGTCAGCGACCCTGTCTGGCGCACTTCCTTGAACATTTCCTGCTGCTCGTAGATCCAGCGGGCGAACCGTTTGTCCTGCCCGACCAGCCCGCCGACTCTCGGATCATCGTGCTGGCGCTGGAGGAACACGATTTCCCCGGTGCCCACACAGGTGAACTGGCGTGCCAGGCGGACCAACATCTCGTAATCCTCGGACCGCGAATAATTCATCGAGAACGGTCCGACCGCCTGATAGGCCGACTTGCGCACCAGCAGGCCGGGATGGTGAGCAAAGAAGTCCTGCAGGGTCGCCAGGAAGAACAGGTCTGGCTCCACCACGCGCCAGTGGCCGCCATCGAAGCGGTTCATCGCGCCGGTCGCCTCGTTGACCGTAAACCGGTCATACCGGCCGTAGGCAAAGCCCGCGTCGGGATTGGCCCGCAGCAATCCCGATAACAGCTCGTGGGTGTGCGGAAGGATTAGGTCGTCATCATCCACGATCCAGATGAAATCATTCTTCACTTGGGGGATGGTCTGGTTAAGCGTGTCAGCCTTTCCGCTGTTTTCCTTGCGCACGTACCGCACGCGGCCTTCATAGGCGGCCATCCTGGCAGAGGTATCATCGGGCGAGCCATCATCCACCACGATGATCTCGTCCGGCGGCAGGGACTGCGCCAGCAGGCTTTCGAGGGTCTCGACGAGAAGTGGTCCCCGATTGTAGGTCGGGACAATCACTGTCGTTTTCTCGAACTCACTCAAAACCATCACCCGCAACAGACACTTCAATTCCAAGGATGCTCAGGCCCATGTGCGCCCGGCAAGAGATTGCCGCCAATGCTGTGCCACGGACTCCCGGAATTGACGCCACAGACCACGCATCAACGCGCACGCCCGCTAAATTAGCAAGTCTTATGCCTGCGCGCGGCCTGTCATTAACCCTCCGTGTGGCTCCGGCATGCTATTTGCGTCCCGGCCCGGCCGGATAGAATGGAAACGACCGGACGTAGGCGCGTCAGGGCTCAGAAACGACAGAAAAACGATGCAGATTGCTCCTCTCTTCTCCCGTGTGTTCTCGGCTGAGGCCGGTCCGTCGCAGCAGGCGATCGACCAGCGGCTGTTCTGGGGCCTCTGCCTGCTGATCTTCGCTGTCGGCACGGCGCTCCGTTTCTGGGAACTGTCATCTGTTCCACTCTGGCGCGACGAAGCCGTGACGCTCGGCTTCGCCCGCCTCGACCTGTGGACAATCGTGTCGAAGAACATTGACAACCATCCCCCTCTCGCCTGGGTCATCCAGCATCTCTGGCACGCCATAAATCCGGACCCCTCCGCCGCCCGTGTTCCGGCGGCCACGGCCGGATCGCTCGCGGTGCTGATGTTCATGCTCGCGCTGCGCGATCTGTCGGGGGAGCGCACCGCCCTGTTCGGCGGCCTGCTGCTCGCGTTCTCGACCAGCCATGTCCACTATAGTCAGGACGCGCGGATGTATCCGTTCCTCGTTCTCGGCCTCATCCTCGCCGCCTGGGGCGCCATCGGTCATGCCCAGCCTGGCAAGCTGCGTCCCCGCACCTATGCGGTCCTTTACGTCGTCGGGGCCGCGATTGCGATTTACAGCCACCTGATGGGGCTCGTCGCCATGGCGGTGATCGGTTTCGCCAGTCTCGCCAGTGGCATGCGGGGGGAAGGCGCGAGCCTCTACATCCGCGCGTGGTTTGTCCGCAACATCGTCCTGTTCGTCGTGGTCCTGCCCTGGCTCATCCTGATCCCGTCGGCGATGTCCACCTTTCCCGGCCTTGCGGATGTCAGCCCGGCCCTGTCGCACTGGTACTATCGCAACGTCGCCGGCTTTCCCGGCCTCACCGCCCTCGGTGCGCCGTTCGAGTTGCTCCTGCTTGCAGCGGCGGCCCTGTCGATCCCCGTCGCCTGGTTCGCCCGTCAACGCGCCCTCGCGTTTTTCTTTCTCGGGATGATCATTGTCTATCCGATGATTATCACGCTTTTGCACCTTCGCCCGGGCCAGCCCATCCTGTCGAACCGCGCGATCATGCCCGTCCTCGCGGGCGTGCCTTTCGGCGCAGCCTATGCCTTCGCGATGCTCAAACCCCGCCTCGCCGGCACGGTCCTCGCGCTCGCCGTCTCGGCCGCAGCCATCATCTCGGCCGTCACCGGCCTGCGCCACAATGTCAAACTCGACGATTTCGGCGGCGCCTATGCCTATGTCGATGCGCAGGGTTTCGGCGAGGCTCCGATCCTGACCTGCGATCATTTCTGCGCCGCTGCCGCCTGGGAGAACCGCAATTCGGCGACCATCTTCGATTACCGGGACGGCGGGATCATCCGTTACAAAGGCCCTGAATACTGGCAGGTCGC
>JBGTKN010000385.1:0-3349 GCA_041744615.1 Hyphomonas sp.
GCGAGCACGTAGGGGAAAGCGGCGCGCACTTCGCGCTCGGTCCGCCGCTCTACGGCAAGCGCTTCGAGTTGGGCGATCTGCGCTCGCATCGGCGCGCCGAAGGAGGACTCCGCGACGGCTGCGAGGCGCGCGGTTTCCGAACTTACATCATCATCGACGATCACCTGGTCGAGCACCACGCTGACACTGCGCTGGAAGCGCTTGGAGAGCGCTTCGGCGACACTGGAATCGACGCCGAAGACCCGCTCGCCCGTCAGGACTGTGGCGCGCACCTTGATCCGGTCCGGCCCCGATCGCGGAAAGGTCACGTCGAAATCAGTCACCCGCGCCTCGGTGTCCGCGAAGGGTGCGTTGAGCTGGTCGCGCGCCACATCGCGCACGCGAGCCTCATAGGCAATGTCGCGCAGCGACAGTCCGAGCGGGATGGACAGCGCGACGAACACGCCGATGATGAGCATGTTCTGCCAGCGCGCGTGCTGCGGACTGTGGCGTTCACCGAAACCGTAGAAGCGGGCGAGCACCGTGACCGACAACGCAATTGCGAGCAAGTTGGTCATGAACAGAAAGAAGGCGCCGCCCGCGATCAGGAAATGGCCGGAGGCGAGGCCGAACCCTGTGACCGCCAGTGGCGGCATCAGGGCGGTGGCAATGGCGACGCCGACGATGGTTTCACCCTTCCGGTGAATGGCGGCATATCCGCCGGCCAGTCCGGAGAAGACCGCGACCAGGAGGTCGAAGAAATTTGGGCGCGTGCGTGCGAGGATCTCGGAGGTAATCTCCGTGAGCGGAGAAATGAAAACAATCAGGAACGCGGTCGTCAGTGCCACGCCGGTACCGACTGCAAGCGTGATCACGGCCTGACGCAATGCGGCGAGGTCGAGGATGGCGAGCGAGAAGCCCATCAGCATGATCGGCCCCATCAGCGGAGAGATCAGCATCGCGCCGATGACCACAGCGGGCGAGGATAACAGAAGGCCAAGAACCGCGATGCCGCAGGACATCACGTTCATGAAGATGTAGCGGCCGGAAAGGGCGCCTTCCTCTATGGCGTGCTCGACCACGTCCTTGTGATGGATCTCGCGGATGCCGCGCCAGCGCGCTACCCGGATGCGGCGGCGCCATTCCGGATGTTTCTCGCGGCGAGGCGTCTCGGTGGAACTCATCCGGCGTCTCCTAGTGCGCTTCGGGCTTCAAGGGAACAGAAGACCCGTTTCATGAAGTCCCGGGAAAGCCGGAAACGACAGGACGAGCCACCCGGTCGAGCCGGCTGCCGGCTCAGTTGCCGCCTTCAATCAGGCGGCGAGCGATGACCATAGCCTGCACTTCGCCGGCGCCCTCGAAGATGTTGAGGATGCGGGCATCCTGTAGAACACGGCTGATCGGGTACTCGAGCGCGAAGCCGTTGCCGCCATGAATCTGCAGAGCATTGTCTGCCGCCGCCCAGGCGACGCGGGCGCCGAGCAGCTTGGCCATGCCAGCCTCGAGGTCGCAGCGTTTGCCTTCATCCTTCTGGCGAGCGGAGTAATACGTGAGCTGACGTACACCGATCAATTCGGCTGCCATCATCACGAGCTTGTTGGAGACGCGCGGGAAACTGAAGATCGCCTGCCCGAACTGGTTGCGGTCGAGCGCATAGCGCAGGCCGATCTCGAACGCATTCTGGGCCACGCCGACCGCGCGCGCAGCGGTCTGGATACGGGCGCTCTCGAAGGTTGCCATCAGGTGCTTGAACCCCTGCCCCTCCACGCCGCCGAGCAGGTTCTCCGCCTTCACCTTGAAAGCGTCGAAGCCGATCTCGTATTCCTTCATGCCCCGGTAGCCGAGCACTTCGATCTCGCCGCCGGTCATACCCTCAGCCGGGAATGGATCAGCATCGGTGCCGCGCGGTTTCTCTGCGAGCAGCATCGAGAGGCCGGAGAAATTGTTCGTGGCCGGATCAGTGCGGCAGAGCAGGGTCATCAGATCGGCGCGGACGGGATGCGTGATCCAGGTCTTGTTGCCGGTGACGACATATTCCGATCCGTCAGCGGACTTCACGGCGCGGGTGCGCAGCGAGCCGAGGTCGGAGCCCGTGTTTGGTTCGGTGAACACGGCCGTGGGAAGAATCTCGCCGGAGGCGATGGCTGGCAGCCACTTGGCTTTTTGCTCGGGCGTGCCGCCGATCAGGATGAGCTCGGCCGCGATTTCGGAACGGGTGCCGAGCGAGCCGGTGCCGATATATCCGCGCGAAAGTTCCTCGGAGACGACGCACATCGCCGTCTTGCCCATGCCGAGACCGCCGAACTCCTCCGGGATCGTCAGGCCGAACACGCCCAGTTCGGCCATCTCGTTGACGACGTCCATCGGGATGTATTCATTCCGCAGGTGCCAGCCATGCGCGACCGGCTTGATCCGCGTCGCGGCAAATTTCGCGAACTGCTCGCGCACCATCTCCATCGTCTCGTCGAGACCGGTGCGCTCCACAGAGTGGCGTGACAGCGCGTCCGGCAGGAAGGTCGCGGCAGCGGCCATCACCTCAGGCGTCTTGCCCTCGCTGATGAAACGCTCGATCGCCGGCGCCGACAGCAGCTCGACTTCGGCTGGCCCGCAACCGAGATCGGACGGGCGCACCATCTCGCCCTGGTTCATCGGAATGCCGCCGCGCAACTGAGCGCAGTACTCGCCGAACAGGACCTGCGAGAGCAGCGCCTCAACATCGCCGAACTGGCCCTCGGCTTCGAGACGCGCGGCCCAGCCTGCGGTCTGGCGAAGTGTTTCTAGATAGGTCGCGGCCCAGGCGAGGCCGTGTGCGCGGTGCTGGTGGCGCTCGAAAGCAGTGCGATCCGGCTTGCCGTTCGGCAGCGACAGCGACGTGCGGGCAGCGCCCGTTGCAGCGTCGACATAGGCCTCAACCGCAGCCACCGCCTCGGTCATCGCCTGCGTCAAGCCCTTCATGCGGGCCGCGGCCACATCGTCAAATCCGCTCAAGCCGTCCATGACCCGTTCCCTCAATCATTATGGTAAGTGTGATGACAGTATTATAGGCGCGCCGGCTCAACTGGCGAGTCCGGATTGTGCGGCGCAACAACGCTGGACCTGCAAGGCCGGGGCCGCGCCAATCCTTAACGCTTTGATTACACGCGTTAACCAGCGGCGGGTTGATTAGGGTATCGTTAACCCTCAGATTATTAACAGAATGTTGGTGCGAGAAGCCCTAATTCAATCAACCTACGTAGCGAATACTTCAGGAGCCGCCCGCCGGATGACCCCCTATTCACGATTCAGGCTAATCTCGAATACGACCGCCGCTGCGTTGATCGCCGGCGGCTTGTGCGCCGTCTGGCCCCTGCTGGCCGGAATGATCGCCGCC
>JBGTKN010000386.1:0-10230 GCA_041744615.1 Hyphomonas sp.
CCCGGAGAGCCGGCTGCGCCGGTATCCGTGACTGCAACAGGATTTGACTGGGACAAATGGGCCGCGGTGGCGAATGAAGATCCGTGCAACTGGCTGGCGCCGGACGAACTGGCGGCGCTTGGTCTCTCAAGCGCCGGAGAGCTTGAAAACACATCCAGCGGAGCGCGCTGTCTTTGGAATGACAGCGACGGCGCACAGCTTTTCAGCGCCGGCATCCAGACCTGGGACAGCGCGGTCAACCTCGCCGGAGAGCGCCGCTTCCAGGTCGGACTGGCCTCCGAAAACAACGACTTTACCCGTATCGGGGACGGCGCCGGCACGGTGACGGCAATCTACCGTGCCAGTCGGGGCAGTCTCGTTGTCTTTCCGAACTCCGACGATGAATCAGCCGCCCTTGTTCTGAACGCCCGGAAGACAATACGAGATAACGAGGCCGAGAAGGCCGCAAAGGATGAGCGCGCCGCGAACTTTGCCCTCGCACTTATCCGCGCCTATGAGCTCTAGTCAGGGAACGGGGTCCTGGTGAACCGGACCCTGATTCTTACAGGTCCGGTTTGACTGAGCCCTGCAGGCCGGCGACGCGGGAGCGCACGGCGAAACGTCTTTTGCAGGTCCGCTGAGGAAAAGCCGGCGAGCTGGCAAAAACCGATGACCAGACACATTCTCGCCTACGCAGGATGTCGACGCCCCCTCAACAGGACGCCCCCCATATCCTGTTCCCGCGATCATTGTTTCCTGCTGCGCTCCTGACCTCACCTGTGCGAGGCAGGCAGGCAGCGCGCTGAGAGCCTGCCCGTTTCTGGAGTCGCGCTTTCAGCGACGCGCGAAGACAGGCCGTAATTCTGCCTGAGCAATCGGCGCCCAGACGGCGAAAGTTCCGGCATGGAGCGATTGAAGTATACGATCCGCACCATCGCGGTCTTTTGCGATTGCTCCTCCCCGATGACTTCGGTGCCGGGGTTTGTGACCGGGCGTCTTTCAGAACCTGAACCGCGCGTTCAATCCGCGTTCAGCGAGAGCGGACAATTCTGTTCTTGATCGAGCGCCAATTTAGCGAAGGCGCAAGACGCAACTCAGGAGTCTGAACAATGAATCGTCTTCTCGTAACTTCCGCCGCAGCCGCGCTGTTCTTTAGCCTCGGTGTCGCCAACGCGGACACGCGCAACAGAGTGCGTATCGACCAGTCCGGTTACGCCAATGGCGCGGCTGCCGCGCAGCAAGGCGATCGCAACGGCGCCGTTGTTGTGCAAGGCGGTTATGGCCAGTACGCCCGCGGAGTCCAGTCCGGCTACAACAACTTTCTGCGGATGGATCAGTACGGCACCCGAAACCGCGTTGGGACTGCGCAGATCGGCGAAAACAATTTCGCAGTCACCGGCCAGGAAGGACGCAATCTGCGTGCTGACACGTTACAAACAGGCTACGGAAATGTCTCCGGAATAGCGCAGATCGGCAGGAACAACACCGCCGTGGCAGATCAGGACGGCGTGAACAACACGTCCGGAATCATTCAGGTTGGCGACGGCCAGGAGGTAACGGTGCGCCAGCGCGGCGACGGCAATATCTCAGTCGTCGTCCAGAGCGGCTACAACTGAGTCCGCGCGCGGGGGGCGCTACCGCCTCCCCGCGTCGCCTCTTGTTCCGGGAGCCGGGTCCATGAAGATACTGATCCTACTTGCAATGCTTGCCCAGGTGACAGCTTGCGCTGCCCAGACGCAAGCCGAAGCGCCTACACCATCACCCACGTCCGCGGCGCGTTTCGTCTCTGCGGATGCCCCGCAAGCGGCGCGCGAGGATTTTGAATCGTCGGCAGATATCTGCGAGATGCGCGAGACGCGCACGCCGCAGGGCCTTCGCCTGGAAGCGGTCGCGCTTTCAGATCGAACCGTGGACGGGTCCTACGAACTTGTCATTTCCGCGCGAAATCCGGGGGGAACCTCGGACGTGTCCCAGGCCGGACAGATGGTGCTTGTCGCCGGACAACGTGCTTCGCTGGGGATCACGGAACTGCCACCCGGGCCGTACCGCGCGACCCTCATTTTAAGAGACGCCGATGGTGAAATCTGCCGTCTCGAACGTCGGTCCTAGGAGGTCCGCAATATGCAAGGCTCCAGAAATTATCTGGCCGGCTGGATGCTCGCCAGCCTGCTTCTCTGTCCCGCGGCCTGGTCGCAAGAGACACCAAATGCGTCTTCAGTGCTTCAGGAAGGGCGCGGCAACGCGGTGAGCATCGTTCAGGCCGGGAGCGGGAACGTCGCCTCCATTCGCCAGTTCGGGCGCAACAATACGGGCATGATCGTGCAGTCCGGAACCGGAAACTCGGCTTGCCTCGTCCAGACGGGACGCAGCCTCAACGGTACGATCCAACAAACGGGAGACAACCAGAGTATCGCACTCCTGCAGACGCGCTGGGGCTCAAACGAGATTCCGATCGAAGTCTGTGCAACAGCCTCAACGCGCCAGGACGTCATGGATTATGTCGTCCGGGGTCCTGAAGCCTCGGCACGAGGCCGCGCATCCCGGCGCGTTCGCGGCCAACCCTAGCTCGAAGTGCCCAAGCCGGAGCGATCTCGACGAGATGGAAAAAATTTTGGCGTCGTTTTTCAACGAGTGCAAACTGGACAGCGACAGGGCCAAATGAATGGACCCAGATGGCCAAGGACCTCCTTTGCGATCGGCACGCAATGCCAAGTCGTCAAGCCGTCAACGAGAATGCGCCTTCAAGAGAGCGCATCAATATTGCTTCGACCCAAACCGAAAATCTGCCCGGCTTCGGACCAAAGGAGCCGACGCGTCGACAAAACGAAAAGCCCGGCGCCCCGATCTCGAATTCAACTCCGCGCCGGCAGGTCGCCTGCTCTATATCTTCTGCCTGCGATCATTGTTTCCTGCTGCCCCCTGACCTAGCCTGTGCTAGGGTTCTGGCTGGCCAAGCGCCTGCCCGTTGCTACTAATGCGCTTTGGGCGAACCGCAGATACGGCTGCAGTCATGCATGAATCGATACCCAGAAGGAAACAGCACCGGCATGGACCTATTTCGGGCAATCTATACGTCACGGCCCTTCGGCTTTGACGCCAGTATACTCCACGGCATCCTGCTGAATGCACGACGCGCCAATACCCGGGACGGCATTACAGGTGCTCTGATCTGCCGCAGGGACATTTACATACAATGGCTCGAAGGCCCCGAAGCCCAGGTAAAGGCTGCAATCGCCCGCATCAAAGAAGACGACCGCCACCTCGAAATGCGACTCCATGTGGAAGAACCCGCCTCTGAACGCATGTTCGCACAGTGGGCAATGCTCCATGATCCTGCCGCAACCTGGATCTGGTCGCAAAGCGATATCGATAACGGCGCTCTCGAACGAGCCACCCCGGAGGAGATAACAGGGTTCTTCGTGCCGCTGTGCGATCCGGCGCGCACGCCGGATCCCGACTGAGACGCTCATCAGCGGGTCGCCTTTTCATCTCAATTTAATCAGACGGCACTGTGGGGCGGGTTGCGCGGCGCGTGTGAAGCGCTAATTCAGCTCCGTCTCGGGTGAAGCATCCGGCTACTGGACTAACCCCATGTTCTCTCGCCGCCTCATCTTTGCGTTCGCGGCATTCGCGCTGCTGGCAGTCGCATTGGGAGCACTGAACGGCTGGGTGTCTCGCCTTGCCGAACACCGGGTCGTTCGCGGCCGGGTCGCTGCCGACCTGCTCAGCACATATCTGGACCTGTCCGCTGAGAAAGCGCGCCTCCGAATCTGGGTCCTGCAGAGCATTGCTGACACTTCCACCGACCCAGCGCTTGGCCCCGACCTGGCACAGAGCATGCGGCGCGACATCGAGACACTCCGCAACCTGGCCGATGAAGCCGTCCGGATGGACGGTCCTGACGCCACGTTCCTGGCAGAGCATGCCGAGCGCGCGCGTACAATCGATCTCCTTGAAAACTCCGTCGCCTCGATGCTGAACCGGGTTAAGGTCGTCAACGACCGGACGGCCGGTGAAGGCAGCCAGATACCATTGTCCGCGGTGGATGAAGTGTTCGATCGCTACGGGCAGTATGATGTGCGCGCACTCCTGAACCAGGCCATCGCTGCAGAAACAGAAGCGTTACGCCGGGACCGCGCCTCGGCGGACGAGTCCCTTGCGCAAGCGAGGTTCGTATCTAATATCGCGGCGAGTTCGATCGTGATCCTTGCGATCATCCTGTCGATATACTTCTCTTATGCGCTCAGGCGTCCCTTGCGAGAGCTTACGGCCGGGGCGCAGGCCTACGAGACAGGCGATCTCGCCTATCGCATTCCGGGCATGAACAAGGACGAGTTCGGAACCCTTGCAAAGCGGATGAACCAGATGGCAAGCCAGCTTGATCTCACAAGCCAGCGCGAGCGTGAACTTCGGTCCGGCCTAGAAAACATGGTCAGCGAACGCACTGTCGACCTTCAGGGCGCTGTTGCTGACCTCCAGCGATCCGAAGCGCGGCGGCGACAATTGCTTGCCGATATAGGGCATGAACTGCGCACGCCGACAACCGTCATCCGGGGTGAAGCCGAAGTCGCTCTCCGCGGCAGATCCAAGACAGACGCATCCTACCGCGAAAGCCTGCTGCGGATTGCGACGAGCGCTGAGCAACTCGGCAAGCAGATCGAGGACCTTCTGACCATTGCGCTCGACGACGCAGAAATGCTGACGCTCGAGAATGATGTCGTCGAGCCCGAGCTTGAACTGCGCCGCGCCATCGGCCAGGCCAGCACGCTTGCCAGCCTGCGCCAGATCCGGCTCGTGCCGGACTTGCAGGACGAGGATGCGTTCGTGCAGGGTGACGCACGCCGCATCGGCCAGATCATGAGTGTGCTCCTCGACAATGCGATCCGCTATTCGCATCCGAGCGGCCAGGTTGAAATAACTACGCGAACATCTCCCGGCAGCTGGCACCTCGAAGTCCGTGATCAGGGAATCGGTATTCCGGAAGAAGACTTCCCCCGCATTTTTGAGCGTGGCTTCAGGACAAGTTCCGCCCGCGTCCACCGGGCGGACGGCTCTGGGCTCGGCCTGTCGATCGCGAAAGCATTTGCGGAGCGCCATGGCGGTGAACTCGAACTCGAAAGCGTTGTGGGCCAGGGCACGAAGGTGCGCCTGCGTTTGCCGACGCTGGATCTCGAGGCAACCGGATGAACATCCTGATTGTAGAGGACGATCCGCGCGTTGCCGACTTCCTTGAGCGCGGCCTCAAAGCCGAAGGGTATCGTATCCGCGTCGCTGCGACCGGGCCGGACGGGCTGGAGGCCTGCCGCGCACTCTGGGACGAACAGGCGGAAACGGGTGTCAGAGGGCTCGTCCTGCTTGATCTCATGTTACCCGGCATGAACGGGCTTGATCTTTGCCAGACCCTTCGGGCCTCGCACATACACCTGCCGATCCTGATGCTCACAGCGCTGGGGCGGCTGGAAGACCGGGTCGCCGGGCTTCGCCTCGGCGCCGATGACTATCTCGTGAAGCCATTCGGCTTCGAGGAACTGCTCGCGCGTATCGAGGCTTTGCTGCGCCGCGGGCCGCTGATCGCCGAGCCCGCCGGCGCGGTGCTGCGGGTCGGAGACCTTGAACTCGACCGCTCGCGCTTCAGCCTGCTCAAGTCAGGTGAAGAGGTGAAGCTAACGACCAAGGAGCTCGCACTGCTTGAATTGCTTATGTCCGCGCCCGGACGGGTCTTCAGTCGTCAGCGGATTCTCACAAACGTCTGGGGCATCGACGAGGATCCGCTCACGAACGTCGTCGACGTCTATATCAGGCGTCTGCGAACCAAGGTCGACGAGCCATTCGGCACATCCCTCATCGAGACGGTAAGAGGCGTCGGCTACCGGGTGCGGGGATAGCCAGGCATGAAGGCGGCCACACAGGCGCGGCCGCCTTCGCCTTAAGCCGGTTTGTTATTCCGGCGCGTAGGGCAATGAGGAGTGGTGCAGCACGATGCGCAGGTCGCCCGCCGCATCACGCTTGTAGCCCCAGGTCTTGTCCACTTCGGTAACGTCGCCGTCGGCGTTCGTCAGGCGGACCTTGCCCATCGACATCGCCACGTCGCCCTCAATGAAGATGGCCGCATTCTCGGTTTCAAATGCCTTCCAACCGTTGAGGGCGAACCCCTTGTCGGAAGGAAAGTCCGTGTCATGGCCGACAAAATAAGACAAAGCGCCCTCGCGGCTTGTGCGGAATGTCTGCGGCGTCTTCGTCAGCGTCGGCTTGAAGAGTACCGGCCCCAGATTATAGCCATACGCGGTATCAATCACCGTTTCGGCGGTTGCCTTGGCAGCCTCGATGCCGCCTTCCTCAAAATCCGAAGCGATCTGAACGAGCGCGCTGCCCCATGCCTGCTGGGCCGCCAGCACATCCTGTTCCGAGATCTCGCGCGATTGCGGCGTGCTTGCAGCGGATGGGGCCGCGAGCGGGGTCTGCGTTGTAGTGCACGCGCCGAGCGCGACGGCGCTCGACAAGAAGAGTGCAGGCAGGAGCCGCAAAGTGTGTTTTGTCATTTATCGTGGTCCTCTCAATACCTCGCGCCCGGTCTGTTCGCCGGGGCATGGGCGCAAAGATGGATTCCCGATCTGATCGGGGCCTGACAATTCAGTGACGTTTCGATTACTCTCGGATGAACACAAGATTACATGCGGCGACCCATCTTGACCTGCTAACTTCCCGCCATTCATGGCCTTCGGCGCGCGGCGCATCCTGAAGAGCACGTCGCAAAGCATAAGTCAGGCAGACAAGAGAGCTTATCATGTCTCGATCGTTCAAACGTGGCCTCGCGTGGGTTTGCGCCACGGCCCTCGGCGGGGCGGCGCACGCACAGTCGCTCGCAGGCAATGTCGGTTCTGCAAGCATCTCACCGGGGGAACGGGCCCTTGAGTTTCGAGTAGGCACTGACGACGCGGGCGCAGCTCAAAGCCGGCTCCACTACCAGCACGGCTTATCGGACTGGTACCAGCTGAGGGCCATTGCCACTTTCAGAAAGCCGGCAGACGAAGCGTGGGACTATTCGGGACTGACGCTCGAGAACTGGTTCCAATGGTCCGCCGAGGACGCGGGGGGCGACGGTTTCAATGGTGGTCTTCGCCTTGCCTACACTTTGGCCGATGGCGATCGCTCCGATGAAGTAGCCGTCCGCGTGACAATGACCGACCGGTTCAGGGAAGACTGGGAATGGCGCGTAAACCTGATCGCCGGATTTGAACTTGCAAGCGAGGCTGTTGATGGAGCAGACCTTGAAAGCCGTGTGCAGCTGACGCGGTCGTTGCCGGTCACATTTGCGACAAGCCCGCAGCTTCGTCTGGGGGCCGAGCTGTTCAGCGAGTATGGAAACTCACGCGATCTGCCCGGCCTTGATCAGCAGGCTCACCAGATCGGTCCGGTGTTGAAGGTTGAATGGGATAACGGCCTCTTTCTCAATACCGCCGTCCGGTTCGGTCTCACGCGAGGGGCCGACGACCAGATGGTCAGGCTCTTGATTGGACGGAGTTTCTAGTCTCACCGAATACGGAAAAAGATCCCTCTGTACCCGGAATTCCCGCCATCAGGGGACGCGGCAAAAGGATCCGCCGGCAGAGAGAGGACGGTCTGCCGGCGGAGAGTTGCACCTGGCGCCTAGCGACGCCTTGTGTTCAGGGGACGGACGGGTTGAGGCGCGAGGGCGCGCTGCAATCGGCGCAGGGGCCGGGCCCGGCGCTGCTTGACGTCCGGGTTGCGTTCGCCCTGCGAAAACAGCATGTCAAAATCAGCTGGCGAGATCACATCAGGCCCCCTTCACATCGTGCGCGCGCCGTTTGCGCAGGAATCTGCGATTGCGCCAGTCGCGCCGGTCTGCACGGCTGAAATAGGCAGGACCCACGGTCTCGGCGATGGTTGCCGCAGTTGGGCCAGGTCCGGCATGACCGGTACGGCTGAAAGCA
Source organism: Hyphomonas sp. (assembly GCA_041744615.1). Lineage (GTDB taxonomy): Bacteria > Pseudomonadota > Alphaproteobacteria > Caulobacterales > Hyphomonadaceae > Hyphomonas. Next base: position 7,932 of record JBGTKN010000386.1, read on the forward strand.
GGGTTGTCGAATCTCATCTTGGTCTCCTCATAGTGAACCGCACTTCGGTTCAACTGTGAGATGGACCTTGAAGATTCATAGTTCCAATCTTACTATTCTCTCGAATTGATAGTGAAAGACTATGAAATGAGGCCGACCCTTCGGCAGATGCAGTACCTGATTGCGATTGCCGACACCGGCAAATTCGGAGACGCGGCGCGTTTGGTGAATGTCAGCCAACCGAGCCTGTCAGCGCAGGTTGCCGAAATGGAAGCCAGCCTAGGCGTACAGTTAATCGAGCGTTCCCGGCGGGGGGCAATGCTGACGCTTGCGGGCGAAGAGCTCGTGCGCAGGGCCCGCAACATCCTGCGCGAGGTTGAGGATCTGAAAGCGGTCGCCCGGTTTGGCCGTACAGAACTGTCGGGCCGTTTGCGCCTTGGCGTGCTGCCGACCATCGGCCCCTACCTGCTGCCCCTCGCGGCGCGCGACCTGCACGATCGCTTTCCCGACCTGCGGCTGAGTATCCGCGAGGAGCGGACGATCGATCTTGATGAACACCTGCAGGCGGGCGACTTCGACACCATCATTTCCTGCCCGATCGATCATGAGAACGTGCACCACGAGCCCCTGTTTTCGGAACGGCTTTACATCTGCGCCCCGGCTGAAGACCCGCTGTCACAGGCAGAGGGTCCGGTGGCACTCAGAGAACTCGAAGGACACGCCCTCCTGACACTCGGCCAGGGCCATAGGCTGGATACAATTGTACGCGACCTCGCAACCGCGTCGGGCGCCGAGGTCAGCGCCGAATATGAAGGCACCAGCCTCGACGCAATTCGCCTGATGGCCCAGATGGGCGCAGGGATTGCCATCCTGCCGAGCCTCTATGCCCTGTCCGAGGCGCGCCGCGACCGGGGACTGAACGCCCGACTGATCGACCATCCGCTTGCCCGCCGCGAGATATCGCTTGTCTGGCGCGACACGTCCCCACTCTCCGTCAGCCTTCAGGCCCTCGCCGCGCCGCTGCGGCGCGCGGCGGACAAGGCGTTACGTCAGGAGTAACCGACCCCTGGATAGGATTCTCCTATCAGACAGATGCTTTCAATCGATTGGCCGGGACGCTGCGCGCGCCGCTACAGGCTGCGCGATTGGCGGCGTCATGCCTTCATCTCCGGAGGCAGTTGCGTATGGACCTGGCGCTCACAACGCTCTTGTCGCCGATCGTGCTGTTCTTCCTGCTGGGCCTGGCGGCGGCGCTCCTGAAATCGCAGATGACGATCCCCGAGGCCTTTGCCAAAGGCCTTGCGATCTATCTGATGATGTCGATCGGTCTGAAGGGCGGCGTCGAAATCTCGAAGGGTGACATCGGCTGGGATGCCGGACTGGTCATGCTGTCGGCGGTCGGCTTGTCATTCGCTCTCCCCGTCATCGCTTACAGCCTGCTTCGTCTGACCACGCGGCTGAGCAGGATCGATGCGGCGGCCACATCCGCTCACTATGGGTCGATCTCGATCGTGACTTTTGTGGCGGCGGGCCAGGCGATCGCAGCTGCCGGCCTGCAAACCTCCGGCTACCTCGTTGCGGTCGCAGCCCTGATGGAAGTGCCAGCTATCATTTCGGCGCTGATCATCGCGCGCCGTGGCGGCAGCCAGGGAGGCAATGTCGCCGGTTCGGACCGGGGAGAACTTGCCCGGGAAGTGCTTCTCAATGCCTCGGTGGTCGTGCTGCTTGGCGCGCTGGTGATCGGATGGATCAGCGGCGAGACCGGCATGAAGACGATCGCGCCGTTCTTTGTCGATCCTTTCCAGGGCGTCTTGTGTCTGTTCCTGCTCGACATGGGCCTGTCGGCCGGGCGCGGACTGCGCAACGGCTGGCGTCAGCTCGGCCCTGGAACGATTGCGTTCGGCGTCTACATGCCCCTCGTGTCCGCAATGCTTGCCGCCGGCGTCGCCTGGCTGAATACGATGACACCGGGCGACGCCGCCCTCCTGATCACGCTTGCCGCATCGGCTTCGTATATCGCGGTGCCAGCTGCCATGCGCCTGGCCTTGCCGAAAGCGAAGCCTGCAATCTATCTCACCCTGTCGCTTGGCATCTCGTTTCCGTTCAACCTGATCATCGGTCTTCCGCTATATATAGCGCTCGCCGAGAAGATCTCAGCTGGAGCCGTCTGACACATGCACGCTCGCCTTCGACTGGAACTGATTATCGAGCGCATGGCTGTGCCGCGGGCCTGCAAGCTTCTCGAAGAGGCGGGGCTTACCGGATACACGGTGTTGCCCGCGATCTCCGGGTTTGGCGGCGTCACGCGCTGGAACAGGGA
>JBGTKN010000387.1:0-3593 GCA_041744615.1 Hyphomonas sp.
CGCCTTCCGAAGATCCGCCCCTGTATAATCCGTTCGCAATCCGATAGCCGTGCCCATGGCGAGGTCCTCCTCGCCAATGACCGAATCAGAAGTCGCTCAGCTTGGGAATCCCCGTGAGTCGGATTTATTGCCCGTTGGTATTAGCGGCCGATGCGCCCCCCCGACTTCCCGATCCCGGCCGCAACAAGCCCAAGGCCCGCAAGCCGCCGAAAGTAGCGCCGCCCGAAAAGAAGGGCACACTGGCACCGGCGCCGAAGATGACCGCCGGCGAGGCCTGGCGCATCTTCTGGTGGGTCGCCTCCGGCGGCGCCGACCGTATGCGAAAATCGCGCGAAGCCGGCAAACAGGCCGAGAAACCGAAGACGGCGAAGAAAGCAAAGGGCTGACGCGCCTTCAGCGCCGCCCGAACAGTTTCTCGATATCGGCGAGTTTCAGTTCCACATAAGTTGGCCGGCCATGGTTGCACTGGCCGGAATGCGGCGTGACTTCCATCTGGCGCAGCAGGGAGTTCATTTCGTCGCCGTTCAGGCGGCGCCCCGCGCGCACCGAGGAACGGCATGCCATGTTGCCCATGACGTCCTCGAACCGTTCGGTGAGCGCGAGACCGGAGCCATACTCGGCAAAGTCGTCCGCCAGATCGCGCAGAAGACCTGCCGTATCCATCTCGCCGAACAGCGCCGGGGTGGCGCGTACGCAGACCGCGCCGGGGCCAAAAGCTTCCACTTCGAGTCCTAGCGCCCCGAGATCGTCAACTCGTTCCAGTATGCGGCCCGCTTCATCTTCGCTGAGCTCAATGATGTCGGGGATCAGCAACGCCTGGCGGCGCACGCCGCCTTCGGCCATCTGACGTTTCATCGCCTCATAGACGAGACGCTCATGCGCGGCGTGCTGGTCGACGATGACGATTCCGTCCGCCGTCTGAGCAATGATATAGGTCTCATGCAGCTGGGCCCGGGCGGCGCCGAGTGGGAAGTCACTGGAATGCGCCTGCTGTGCATGCGCTTCGACCCGGGCCGCTGGAGCTGTGTCCGGAACATACGGCTCGCGCCCAGCTTCGAAAATGCCGCGCGGCAAGCTCACCGGCCGATGCGCGGACGAATACGGCGCTTGCCACAAGAGGCCCGCCTGCGCGGCTTCCGGCTGCGCTTTTCCGAGTGCGAACCCGGCAACGGTCGTCGACGCCCGGTGGCCCGCGCCTGCGAGGCTATGGCGCAGCGCGCCGATCATCAGGCCGCGGATGCTGGCCGCGTCGCGGAAGCGCACTTCGGTCTTGGCTGGGTGGACGTTGACGTCTACTTCCTCGGCGTCGAGATCCACGAACAGCGCCAACATCGGGTGCCGGTCGCGCGCCAGGAAATCCTGATAGGCGGCGCGGACCACACCGGTCAGCATCCGGTCCTTCACGGGCCGTCCGTTCACGAACAGGAACTGCATCTGCGCATTGCCGCGATTGAGCGTTGGCAGGCCTGCGAACCCCGAGAGACGCGCGCCGTCGCGTTCCGCCTCGATCGCGATGGCATTGTCGCTGAACTCCCGACCCATGATTGCGCCGAGCCGCGCGAGACGGCCGGCTTCGTCATCACGCTCTTCGGCGTAACGCAGGACGTTGCGGCCATTGTTTTCCAGCGTGAAGGCCACCGCCGGATTGGCCATCGCGAGACGCTTGACCACATCTGCCGCCGCCATCGCTTCGGCCCGTTCGCCGCGCATGAATTTCAGGCGCGCCGGCGTCGCGTGGAAAAGATCTGCCACGTCAAGACGCGTACCCGTCTCGCCGCGGCCCGTGAAGGCCGCGGGTTTCGGCCCCTCGATCCGTCCTGCCTCGGAGTAGATCTCGGCCGCCTCTTCGCCCGCTGCCCGGCTGACGATCCGCATCCGGCTGACCGAGGCGATCGACGGCAAGGCTTCGCCGCGAAAGCCCATCGTGTGAATGTTGAGAAGATCGACCCGGCCCTCGGCGTCGGGCACGAGCTTGGAGGTCGCATGCCGCTCCAGCGCAGCGGAAAGATCCTCCGCCGTCAGGCCGCAGCCATCATCTTCGATTGTGATGAGTTTCAGGCCGCCGTCTTCGATGGCAATGCCAATGCTGCACGCACCGGCATCGAGCGCGTTTTCAACAAGTTCTTTGACCACCGCTGCCGGCCGCTCGACCACTTCGCCCGCCGCGATACGATTGACCACATCCGGCGGCAGCCGGAGGATTACGGGACGGGGGCGCGCAGAATCAGCCATCAGCCGGACAGTTTACCCCGGCGCGGGCCGCCTGTCGCGGTCGGCGCTCACGGCTAGAGGATCGGCTGGTCGCGGTCGCGGATCCAGACGGACAGCAGCCATTTTTCGCCCATCGTGACCGGCAGGCCCGCATGCAGCGAGCGCTTGTCCGGCGTGCCATCGTTCAAGATGTTGTCGAAGGCAATCAGGCCTCCGGCCGGGGTGCGGGCATGTTTCTGGATGCTTTCGAACCAGGTCTGCCCCTCCATGAAGTTCTGGTTGAGATAGACGAGCGCCGTGGTGCGGCGCTGACCATACTTGGCAAGGCCTTCGGCGAAATGCGGGTTCTCCGGATCGAGGAAGTCGTAGTGGAGGCCGTACTCTTCGCCGACTGCGTAGTGCAGGACGTTGGGCGCTTCCTGCCAGGTGCGCTGGCGGCCGGTTGCCACGGCAATTCGCGCAAGGCCCAGCTGCATCACGACATCCGTCTGGAGGATGCCGAAGCCCGTGCCGGAATTGGTGCGGATGGATTCCTGCGAGCGGCCGCCGGCATCCGGGTTGTGCACTCGCGCTGCTTCAAGCTGGTTGGCCGCACGGGCGATCCACCATTCACACATCGGCGGCGGCAGGACATGTTCGGAAGCCACGACCCAGGGCGATTCCGAAAACAGCAACGGCGCGGGCGGATTGAGGAAGGCGGTCAGCGTGTCATCGCTGAAGATGCCGCTGGCACGGATACAGGACAGCTGCGCTTGCGCGGGGCCGTCGCCGGATTGGGCGGCCGCTTCGAGCAGGTTCAGCGCCGCGCCGAAATTGATCGGGCTCGCGACGCCCGCCGACAGAAACAGCGCGCGCCAGCGGACAGCTTCCGGAAAGCCTGCTTTGACTGCCGCATCGATCCACTTGATGCCGGCCGGCGGATCCTGCGGGGCGCCGTTGCCGACAATCAGGCGCAGGCCGAGTTCGGTTGCTGCGACCGGGTGCCCGTCCTGGGCCGCGCGGAGGATCCAGCCGAAGCTCTCCTGCGCCTTGCCCTCGGAGAGCAGGGCCCGCGCATGGAGCAGCGCCGCATCCATGTCGCCGGCTTCGGCTTTGCGGGCGATTTCGGCCGGCGAAAGGTCTGCGGCGGTCGTGTCAATCATCATCCTGTTCCTCGGGAAAACTCCGGTTGGCCCTGTGATAGCAGCGAGATCCGGGCCGGACAAACCCTCCGATCGCAGCCTCACCGATGTCGCAGGCGGAATTGGTTGAGTTTGCCCTGAGATGGCGTCAGATGAGGGGATCGAACCTTGCAGGAAAGTGAAACCATGCGCCTTGCCTTTCGCGTCGGCCTTGCCGCTCTCTGCCTCGCATCTGTCTCCGCCTGCGGCGGGGAGTCCGGG
>JBGTKN010000388.1:0-1811 GCA_041744615.1 Hyphomonas sp.
TGGCGCGCCGCCTGCAGGCCGAGTCAGACGCTCTCGCCCAGCCGGCCGAATAGATCCCGCGCCCGGGTAAGGTTACCTCCGCCGCGTCCGTTTCCGGCATGGCGCTTGAAAGGTGTCTTCACGCTTCGCATAGAGTTGGGCGATAAGAAGAACCCGAGGAAACGGCCGGCCGATTCATGAACCTGTTCTTCCGATTCCTGCGTGTCTTCCTGCCGGCCTTCTTCTCGAAGGTGAAGACCGGCCTCCTCGACTTGCACATTGTCCGCTCCGCCGTCTGGCTCGGGGACCAGGACCCGATGGGCCACATGACGAATTCGCGCTATTCGTCCTTCACCGATCTTGGCACGATGAACTTCATGGGCCGCACCGGCGCCCTGAAAACCTATCGCAAGCGCGGCTGGATTCCGATCGTCCAGTACGAGTCGTTCAACTACATCCGCATGCTGCGTTATCCGCAGAAGTTCGAGGTCCAGACGCGCCTCGCCGGTTGGGACGATTGTTTCATCTGCTTCGAGCACAAGTTCATCTCGAAAGGCCAAGTCTGCGCGACCAGCCGCATGGTCGCGCGCCTTTATGGCCGCAAGAAAGCCAAGGTTACCGCCGACATGGCGATGGAAGCCCTCGGCGTGAAGTATGATAGCCCGCCGCTCGACGAGCATTACCGCCGCATTATTGCCGAACTGCAGGCCCGCGAATGACCTCTGCTTCCCTCCCCCTTATCATCGACTGCGATCCCGGCATTGACGACGCCGTCATGCTGATGATCGTCTTCATGTCACCCAAGCTCGACGTCCGCGCCATCACCACTGTCGCCGGCAACGTGCCACTGCGCCTTACCAGCCGCAATGCAAGAATGATCTGTGAACGGATGAGCCGCCCGGACGTGCCGGTCTTCGCCGGCTGCCCCCGCCCGATGCTGCGCAAGCCCGTCACGGCGGAAGACTTCCACGGCGAGTCTGGCATCGAAGGCATCGAGATCTTCACGCCGAAAACCCCCCTCGCCCCCGGCCACGCCGTCAGTGAACTGATCGCGCGCCTCTCAGCCGCCGCGCCGGCCAGCCAGACCGTCATCCTCTCCGGCCCGATGACCAACCTCGCCGCCGCCCTCGTCATGGCGCCGGAGATTGCCGCCAAGATTGCCCACCTCGTCGTCATGGCTGGCGGCGACCGCATCGGCGGCAACATCACGCCCTTCGCCGAATTCAACGTCTTCGCCGATCCCCATGCCGCCGCAATCGTCTTCGACGCGAATATCCGCACCACCGTGCTCAGCCTTGATGTCACCCACACTGTCCGCGCCGAGCTGGGGCGTGTCGCCAGCCTGCGCAATTTGCCCGGCGCGGAAGCCCGGATGATGGCGGACCTGCTTGAGGCGGGAAACAAGCTCGAAGCCCGCTGGAAGAATGGCCTGATGGCCCCGATGCATGATCCGTCCACGGCCCTTTACCTGCTCGCCCCGGACATCTTCGAAACCAGGCCCTGCCGCGTCAGCGTCGTCACTCGCCCCGGCGCCCAGTTCGGCCGCACGAAAGTGAAAGACACCAAACGCGGCCCGCATCACTGGGTCACTGCCGCCGATGCCGATGCCTTCTTCGGCGTGATCGAAGACCTGCTGAAAGCGCGCGCATGATCACCGTTATCGGCTCCGTAAATCTCGATCTCGTCGCCTCCGGCGCCCCGCTCCCCCATCCCGGCGAAACCGTTACCGGCGCCCGCCTTGCGCGCTATCCGGGCGGCAAGGGCGCCAACCAGGCCCTCGCCGCCGCCCGCCTCGGCCACGAGGTCAGCCTCATTGCCTCTGTCGGGAATGA
>JBGTKN010000389.1:0-9751 GCA_041744615.1 Hyphomonas sp.
CCGCCGCCCGCAAGGCGATCAGCCGCGATTCGGACGGAAGCCGCGGCCATCGCGGCCCGCCGCGAAAAGGCAAACCGAAATTCGACAAACGCTCGCTCCCGCCGGCCGCCTCGAAAAAGAAGAAGCGGCGGTAGCATTGCCCGCGCTCCAATTGTCCGCTCATACCCGCGAAGGCGGTAATTTCGCGCAAATGCGCGCCTCACCTGATCCCCACCTTAGCGGGGATGAACGGGTTGGATGTGACGCTACGTCATGGTGCGGTCCGCCTTGCAATCGCCCATTTGGGACGGATGATGTCCCTCATGCTGAACACTGTTTTTGACAAGGACGAAGACGGCGTGGCCGTCATCAAGGGCGTGCCAAGCCTTCGCCCGCGCGATGCCGCGACGTTGATTCTGGTGCGCCGCGATGCCTCGCAGCCACGCGTGCTGATGGGTAAGCGCGCCGGCACCAATGCCTTCATGCCGGACAAATACGTCTTTCCCGGCGGCCGGGTGGACCCGAAGGATTCGAAGGCTATCGCCTGGCAGGAATTACGCCCCGAAGTCGAGGCCAAGTTGCGCGTCCAGTCGCGCCGGGCGCCCCGCGCATTCGCGCTGACCGCTATCCGCGAGACCTTCGAGGAAACCGGGCTGATCGTCGGGCGCGCCGCCGAGATGCCGGACCTTGCCCCGCCCGGCTGGGAAGATTTCCACAAGCTGGACGTGGTGGCAGACCTCTCCTCCCTAGTGTTCATCGGCCGCGCCGTCACGCCTCCCTCCCGGCCTCGCCGCTTCGACGCCCGTTTCTTCATGGCCGAGGCCGAGCACGCCTTGATCGACGAGCGACCGCCGGTAGACGGGGCGGAGCTGTCGGACCTGCAATGGGTGACGCTGGCAGACGCGATGAAGCTGGACCTGCCCTCGGTCACTAGGTTCATGTTGGGCGAAATTGGCGAGCGCCTTGCCAAGCCAGACCACGAGCCCGGCCCGCCCTTCCTGCGCTGGAGCCGGTCCGGCCACGCCACAGACCGGCTTTGATCACTGCGCGGGCGCGGGCGGCAACTGCTGCCGGCTGATCCGCACCAGCCGGCGCTTGTCGCCGCGCATCGCCGTTGTCATCCACTGTGCAAAGGCGGCGACCGCAGGGCGGGCTGCGTCTTCCTTGCGGTGGACTAGATAATAGGTGCCAGCAGAGAGTTTCGGCCGGCCGAACGGCAACACGAGCGAGCGCGCAACCGGCGCTTCCCAGAGCAAGGGCAGCACTCCGAGAGTCACGCCACGCCCCTGCGCCGCTGCTTCGAGGGCAGAAGGCACAGAATCAAACGCGAGGTGCGAGCGCGGCTTTATGCCGGCTGCACCTGCTGCTGCCAGCCAGTCTGGCCAGCCCTGCTTGCGCGAGCTGATATGGATGAGCGTTTCCTTTTCCAGATCGGCGGGTGTCTTCAGACGCACAGCAATTTCTGGGGCACACACTGGCAAGGCGTGCAGATCAATCAACTTGTAGGATTTGAGGCCAGGGTCCGGCGCATAGATATTGCGGATCGCGAGATCCACATCTTCCGTATACAGATCGGCTACCCGGTTGGAGGTCTCGATCTCGATGCTCAGGTCGGGATACCGTTTCTGGAATTCTTCGAGCCGCGGCGTCAGCCAGGCGTCGGTAATCAGCGGCAGTGCGCTGATACCTAGCCGCGCGCTCCCCTCGAGCGCACGCAAGCGAGCGATGCTCCCGCCGAGCCTGTCGAACGCCTCCGTTGCATCCCGCGCCAATGTCTCGCCGGCCGCTGTAAGCCGAACTGCACGCACCGAGCGCTGAAACAATACCAGCCCCAGATCGGCCTCAAGCTGGCGCACCTGATGGCTGATCGCGGACGGCGTCACGCCGAGCTTCCGTGCAGCTTCACGAAAGCTGCCGAAACGGGCAGCAGCCTCGAAAGCTCTCAGAGAAGCAAGGGACGGCAGGTGGGGTCGCGACATGTCGATAGATGAGCAGATTTCACTCATGCAGGCAATTACGCGTGCGATTTTTCTATGGTGCATCGCCTAGGCTGCGCAAGCGCTTCCAAGAGTCCTGTCCATGCCTGCAACACTTGCACCGCCATCGCCTTTTCGCAGTTCCGGCTTCTGGTTGGCGGCTGTGGTGGCCGTCTTTCTGGCCGTCAACACCGTGCGAAGCGTGATCTCACCCGTTGATTTTGCCGGCTACTTCGGCGCACCGCTCACCGACCCCCGGGACGCGGTTTGGGTTCAAGTCTATGCGCTGAGAACAGGTCTGGTTGCGGCCATAATCATCCTCCTTCTGGCTACGCGCCAACTTCGGTTGACGGCTTGGGTCGCTCTCCTCGGTGCCTTGCTCCCCGTCGGCGATGTTGTGCTCGCTTGGTCTGCCGGCGCCCCCGCCTCCACACTCGTTCGTCACGTCGCAATTGGCATTTTCCTGCTGATCACCGCATGGCGGCTATTTGCTTTCCCGCGTTCCAAAGCCTGAGGTTACACCATGCAGCAACTCACTTTCCTGTCGCCCGGCAAATTTGAATGGCACGATGTGCCCGCGCCCAGATTGGCGGCAGATACCGATGCGATCGTCGCGCCGGTGACTGTCGCGCGATGCGATCTTGACCTCTACATCGCCAATGGTTTTGCACCTTATCCCGGTCCGTTTGCATTCGGTCATGAAACTGTGGCGCGTGTTGTCGAGGCCGGCTCGGCGTCAGGCGTGATTGCCGGCGAGATGGTGGTAGTGCCATTCCAGCTATCCTGCGGGCGATGCCGAAATTGCAAGCGTGGTCATACGAATGCTTGCGAAGTCTACCCTTTTGGTGCTGCCTATGGACTGAAGCCAACCTCTAAGACCGAATTTGGCGGCGCACTATCAGACCTGATGTATGTGCCGTATGCGGACCACATGCTTGTGCGCCTGCCCGCAAGTATCGATCCGGTGGCAGCCGCCAGCCTGTCAGACAACATATCTGATGGCTGGCGCGGCGTCGATGGTCCGTTGAAAGCGCGCCCGGGTGCAAATGTTCTCGTCATCGGTGGGCTCGCCCGCAGTGTTGGCCTGTACGCTGCCGGCGCAGCCGTCGCACTGGGAGCTGGCCGGGTTCTCTATCTCGACGACGATGTCGGCCGCCGGGAAGCCGCCGGATCAATGGGAGCGGTCGCAGAGCCGCTGGCTCTTGCGGAGAGCCGCTTGCCCGAGGAGCAGTTCGAGATCGTCGTAGAAGCCGCAGGTACGGCCGAGGCGCTGAGTTTCGCTGTCAACTCCTGCGCGCCGAACGGCTATTTGACCGGGCTGTCGATCCATTTCGGCAATAAGACCCCGATGCCGCTCACGGCCGCCTACTACAAGGGGCTGACCTTCCATACCAGCCGGGTCCATTCCCGGGCGACCTTTCCGGATCCCCTGTCCTGTATGGCTTGCGGCAGGTTTCACCCCGAACGGGTGACCAGCCGGATCGTCCCATTTGCTGAAGCAGGGGATGCCATGACAGATCCCGGTCCCAAGATCGTGTTCACACGGTAAGGGTGGCTTGACTTGGGGCCGCCACCTCGTCAATAAGCCCGTTTTCCGGTTTCAACCCCATTCGAGAAGGGCCAACCCATGGCCAAACCCGCCACCATCAAGATTCGCCTCAATTCGACGGCTGATACGGGCTTTTTCTACGTGACGAAGAAAAATCCGCGCACCATGACCGAGAAGATGGTGAAGCGGAAATATGATCCGGTTGCGAAAAAGCACGTTGATTTCAAGGAAGGCAAGATCAAGTAAGATCCTGCTCCCTGGTACGTTTTTGAAACCCGCGCCACTTTGGCGCGGGTTTTTTCGTTTAAACGGACGTCGTTTTCGGCTCAATCTGTGCGTCAAGGGTTCGAATTTTTCTCAGCTGGGGGAAAATCACTATCGAAAGAGTCGCAATTCCTAGCGCTGCGAAGCCCCCTGCCACCACCGTGAAGACGGGACCGGTAACGGCCGCCATGAACCCGGCGCGGGTTTCACCCAGCTCGTTCGAAGCCCCGACGAAGATCGAATTCACCGCATTTACCCGCCCGCGCACCGCGTCCGGCGTCCAGAGCTGCAGGATGATCTCGCGCACATAGACAGAAATCATGTCGAACCCGCCCACGCACATCAGCGCGAGGATCGACAGCCAGGCGAGCGTTGAGGCGCCGAACACGGCGGTTGCCAGCCCGAACATCGCGACCGCCGCCAGCAGGATCCAGCCGGCGTGATCCCGGATCGGGAAAGCGGTGATCAGCGCAATGGCCATGATCGCCCCGATGCCCGGCGAGGCGCGCAGCAGGCCGAGGCCGAGTTCACCGACCTGCAGTATGTCGCGCGCATAGATCGGCATGAGGGCTACGGCCCCGCCGAGCAGTACGGCGAAGAGATCGAGCGAGACGGCTCCCAGGACGACCTTGTTTTTCCAGATATAGCTGAAACCCCCGAGGATGCTGGCGAGCGTGGGCGGCTCGCGCGAGATGATCTGGTTGGGCTTCGGGATGGAGAAGATCAGGGTGGCCGCGGCAATGAAGAGGCAGGTGGCGGTGCCATAGGCCGCTTCCGGCGCAAGGCCGTAGAGCAGCGAGCCGATCACCGGGCCGCCAATCGTCGCCATCTGCCACGACGAGGTGATCCAGCTGACAGCGTTGGGGAAGTCCTCGCGTGGCACGAGGTTGACCGCGAGGCTCGTGGCAGCAGGGCCATAGAAGGCGCGGGCAGTGCCGAACAGGGTCAGGATGGCGAGGACGAGCGTGGGATTGAAGTTGCCGTTTAGCACGAGCAACAGGATGCTGGCGGCGCAGCTCATCATCACGAGAGCGCCGCAGCCCATGACGAGGCGGCGCCCGAGACGGTCGGCAGCGTTGCCGGTCACGACGACGAGGAGAAGCGCAGGCAGGAATTGCACGAGGCCGATCCAGCCGAGCAGCGCGGCGCTGCGCGTCTCGTCATACATCTGCCAGGCAACCGCGACAGACACGATCTGCGCCGAGAAGGATGTCAGGAAGCGGGAGAGGAAATAGCGGGTGTAGGAGGAATGCCGGAACGCCGCGAAACGGTTGGACATGAAAGGGGCCGCCGGGCTTGAGGATGCCCTCCGCTCTCGCGCCTGCGCGCGGGCCTGTCAATCAGGCCGCGATGGTTTCAACCCGGTTGCGACCAGCCGATTTCGCCTGATACAGCGCCGCATCGGCGCGCGCGATCAGTTCCGCCATCGTGTCCTGCGGGCCGAGCAGGCTGGCAACACCGGCACTGACGGTAACCGCGATCTGCCGGGTCTCGCTGAGCACGCTGAACGGCTCGGCCGCGATCGACTTGCGCACACGTTCGGCCGCCGTGAACGCGAGCTCGCCGGGCGTCTCAGGAAGGATCACAAGGAACTCCTCCCCACCCGGCCGGCAGGCAACATCCATCGGGCGGATGTTGTGGCGCAGACGGTCAGCCAGTTCCTGCAACACTTCATCGCCGGCCTGGTGGCCATGCGTATCGTTGATCGGCTTGAAGTGGTCGATGTCGAGCATCATGACCGAGAGCGGCTTTCCGCCCATAACCGCGCGGTGCATGTATTGCTGCAGATGATTGTTCATGTAGCGGCGATTGTAGAGGCCGGTCAGCTGGTCGATCACCGACAGTTCAAGGCCGCGGTCGACACGGTCGCGGAGGATTTCAACATAGCGGGTCCGGCGCGTCTGGGTGCGCACGCGCGCAAGAAGTTCCTGTGTGTCGACCGGGGCCATGATCATGTCACTGGCGCCGATCTCGAGGCCCTTTACGGCTTTGGCGCGCTCCAGTGGATCGCAGACAAGAAGGATCGAGACCGCACGGGTCACGTCATTGGTCTTGAAGTGGGCGCAGAGTTTCAGCGGGTCGAAGCTTTTCGACAGGAGGGAGACAAGCAGCACATCGGTGCGCTCCTGCGCCAGATCGCCCATGCTGCCCGATTCAAGCAACGTAGCGACCTTGTGACCGTTGTCGCGCAGGACCGTCGCGATACGGGCGGAAGTGCGCGGATTGTCATCAATAAGGAAGACGCGGGCCGGGCGGTCGACTTCTTCCGGATTGATTCCCTCAACGGCGCCCGCCTTGAGACCACTTGCCTCGCGCTTGCGCAGTTCGGAGGTTACCGCATTGTAGCGCATCAGTGTGTTGACGCGGGAGTTCAGCAGGAAATCGTCGACCGGCTTGGTGAGGAAGTCTTCCGCACCCGCATCAAGTCCTCGCACGCGGTCTTCGTTGTCGCTCAGCGCGGTGACCATGACGACGGGAATGTGGCTGGTAACCGGATCGGCCTTCAGGCGGCGGCAGACTTCATAACCGTCCATGCCCGGCATCATGACGTCCAGCAGGATGATTTCGGGATCGTGGACCTGCGCCTTCTCCAACGCCTCTGGCCCGCTGCTGGCGAGCACGACCGAATGATACTGAGCTTCCAGCTTGGCCTGAAGCAGCCGGCGGTTTGCCTCGATATCATCGACGACGAGGATCCGCGCGCTCATGCCGGTTCCTTGGGCATCAGCGCCTCGACGGCCCTTATGAAGGAGGCGATCTGAATCGGCTTGGACAGGTAGCCTTCGCAGCCGGCCTCGCGCACACGCTGTTCATCCGTACGCATTGCAAAGGCTGTAACCGCGAGGACCGGAATATGGGCGACCTTCTTGTCGTCTTTCAGCCAGCGGGTGATGTCGAGGCCGGAGACTTCCGGCAGCTGTATATCCATGATGATGAGGTCTGGCAGCTCCTTGCGGGCTATTTCAACCGCCTTGGCACCGTCGCGGCATTGAAAGGTCTTGAAGCCGAACGCGCCCAGCAGGTCACAGAACAGGCGCATGTTGAGGTCATTGTCCTCAACAACCAGCACTGTCCGGGAACGCTCTTTGATCATGTTGCTCGAGATTGCTGACGATTCGCGCGGATGCTGATCCGCCTTTTTCAGTTATACTGTCAAAAGTTAACACGCATTTATGCCGGTCTGGCGGCAGGTTTGCGGCGCGGCAAGGATGGGGCTGGGAAATAACACGATGGTTAGCCTCTGCCGGGACTGCCTCACTGTAAAGACAGGAGATTTTGACCGCTGCCCGGGATGCGGCAGCCTTCGCGTGGTCTGCCATCCGGGGCTGGTTGCGCTGTCGATTGCGCATGTCGATTGTGATGCCTTCTACGCAGCGGTCGAGAAACGCGACAATCCGGAGCTGCGCGACAAGCCGCTGATCGTCGGCGGGGGCACGCGGGGGGTGGTGACGACCTGCTGCTATCAGGCGCGCCTCTACGGCGTGCGCTCGGCGATGCCGATGTTCAAGGCGCTGAAACTCTGCCCCGAAGCGGTGGTCGTCCCCCCCAACTTCGCAAAGTATCATGAAGCCGGGCGGGCCATCTGTTCACGGATGGATGCACTGACGCCGCTGGTGCAACCCGTATCGATCGACGAGGCCTATCTTGACCTGTCGGGCACCGAGCGCCTGCACGGCCTGCCGCCCGCGGCCAGCCTTGCGAGGCTGGCGCTGGAGGTGGAAAAGCAGGTGGGCGTGACCGTCTCGATCGGGCTGTCGTCCAACAAGTTCCTTGCAAAGACGGCCAGCGAACTCGACAAACCGCGCGGCTTTGCCGTTCTGTCGCCGGAAGATGCCGAAAGCTTCCTGGCGGACAAGCCGGTTGGGTTCCTGCACGGCGTGGGCCCGAAGTTTGCCGAATCGCTCAACCGGGACGGGTACCACACTGTGGAAGACCTTCAGCGCACGGAGCTCCGGGACCTGATCCGGCGCTATGGCGAAACAGGAGAGTGGCTGAAGCGGTGCGCCCATGGCCGCGACAACCGTCCGGTGAGCCCGCACGATGACCGCAAGTCTGTGTCGAGCGAGACAACCTTTTTCGAGGACACGGCCGACCTTGCCCTTTTGGAGGATCATCTCTGGCGGCTCTGTGTGAAGACCGCCGACCGGGCGAAGGCGGAAGGCGTCGTGGGCGTGGTGGTGACGATGAAACTGAAGACGTCCGATTTCAAGCCGATCACCCGCCGCATTTCGTTGCACGCGCCGACGCAGCTGGCGCAGGAAGTATTCCGCACGGCGCGGCCGCTGCTGGTGAAGGAGGTTGGGGGGCGCGTGAAGTACCGGTTGATCGGCGTCGGGCTGTCGGGGCTGTCGCCTTATCACTCCGACGGCGTGGACCTTATCGACCCGAAGGTCGCCAAACGCGCGGCGGCTGAACGCGCCTCCGACAAGGCGAGGGCGAAGTTTGGGCGTGATGCGGTGATCACTGGGCGCGCGGCGCGGATGGCGAAGGATCGACACAAGTAGCCCGGCGTCAGTTTGTGCCTCGCCCCCTCGCTTCCCTTTCCGCCCCTGCGGCGATAAGTGGATCCTGAACCCTAACGAGGAGCTGCCCATGCCAACACCCGAAGAGAATCTTGACCGCCTCGGCATCGTGCTGCCCGCGCCGATGAAGCCAGTGGCGACCTATGTGCCATTCGTGATCACGGGCAAGCTGCTGTATGTGTCCGGTCAGGTGAGCGCGACGGCGGAGGGACGCATCCTCGGGCGGCTGGGCGAGAACATGGAACTCTCGGCTGGCCAGCATGCGGCGCGGATCTGCGGCATCAACCTGATCGCGCAGTGCACTGCGGCAGTGGGGGAGCTGTCGAACATCAAACGGGTGGTTAAGCTGGGCGGATTCGTCAACGCCGCGCCGGGCTTCGTGGACATTCCACAGGTGATTAATGGCTGCTCCGACCTGATGGTTGAAGTGTTCGGCGAGGCGGGCAAGCATGCGCGCTCGGCGGTGGCGTGCCCGACGCTGCCGCTCGGGGTGGCGGTGGAAATTGACGGCGTGTTCGAGATCGCTTGACGCATGGCGGAACGGTTTGACCTTGGCGCGTTCGCCTATGCTCACCGCGGCCTGTGGCTGACGGACGGGCCGCCGGAGAATTCGCTGGCGGGGTTTCGCGCGGCAGCGGCAGCCGGGCTAGGGGTGGAGTTCGACCTCAGGCCGTCAGCAGACGGCGAGGTGATGATTTTCCATGATCCGCTGCTGGACCGGATGACGGCGGCATCGGGTGTGTTCGAGACGCGTGCGGCGGCGGACCTCAAGGACCTCGCGCTGGGGACGTCAGGTGAGCGGGTGCCAGCGTTCGAGGAACTGCTGGGATTGTGGCCGGAGGAGCTGCCGCTCCTTTGCGAGATGAAGGTCGACGGCACGACGGATCCGGCAGCGTTTGCCGGGAAAGTGGCGGCGCGGCTGGCGGACTGGCGGGGGCTGGCGGCGGCGATGAGTTTTTCCGAGGAGGCCGTGAGGGCGCTGCCGGAGGGCCTGATGCGGGGGCAACTGGTGTTGCCGTCGCTGCAGGCGGGGGTCGAGCGGTTTGAAGCCGTTACGAGCCGGGCGCTGGCGGACGGAATCGACTACCTCGCCGTGCACCATACCGATACGGCGCGGGCGGCGGCGCTGGGCGCGCCGTTCATGGTGTGGACAGTGCGGAGCGAGGCGGATCTGGCGGCGGCTCGGCCTTACAATCCGGCAATCATCTTTGAACATATCGACCCGGCGCTCGCGGCGCCCTAAATTGCAGCGCATGGACGCCGCCCTCCCCCGCATCACGGTCATCAGGACGCTCGACGGCGTGGACGCTGCCGAGTGGAATGCGGTCGCAAACCCGCCGGGGCTTCCCTACGATCCATTCCTGACCTGGGAATTCCTCGACGCGATGGAAAGCTCCGGCGCGGCCAGCCCGCGCACCGGATGGCGGAGCGCGCATCTGCTGGCGCATGACGCAGGCGGG
>JBGTKN010000390.1:0-2861 GCA_041744615.1 Hyphomonas sp.
CGACACGCGGCGCAACTTTCCGCCCCTTGGCAGCGCCACAAGCGCCGAAACAGCCTCGACCTCAACCTTCGCGCCGAGCCCGGCAAACAAGGCCGCTAGCGCGTCGCGCACTGCGCCCAGTTCGGCGGTCTGGGCCGGGGGAAGTGTCACCGTCACGCGGTTTGACAAGATCTGCACGGCGCGAAAATCGGTGATCGAACGGCTCGCACCCAGGATTGCATTGCGTATGACGTCAGGTGTCACGAGAACCGTCTTTCCATTCAGCCCCGAAAGGCGGAACGCATCATCGCTCCGCCCCGCGATCTCCAAGACCGCCTGCAGCGGAGACCCGCAGGCACAAGGCGCCGGCGACAGGCGCACCAGGTCATTCATCCGGTAACGGATCATCAACTGGGAGCGGCGCGTGAAGTCCGTGATCAGCGGAGCCAGTAGTTCGCCTTGCGGTTCCCACTCAAAGGCGACACAATCCTCGCAGAGGTGTAGTGTGCCCTTTGGGCACGCAACGCCGAGCAGGCCTTCGGTTGCCATGTAGATCTCGCGTACAGTGACGCCGAAGCGCGCCGCGATCTCGCCTCGATCGCCGGGATCGAGCACTTCAGCGCCGGAGAAGACCTTGCGCGGCGCAAGCGGCAGGTCCGCGCGCGCCAGGGCGAGGAGCGCATGCGGGGGCGCTACGAGAACGTTCGGCTGAAAATCTGAAACTGCCGAGAGCTGGTTCTCGAGACCTTCGGTCAGATCAAAGAACTTCAGCGCGAGGCGCCCCGATTCGTTGGCCGCGTCATACAACCGGCTGCCGCGTGGCAGCATGACCGCTACGCGGTAGCGGGCCGACAGCATGTCCGGCAATGCCTTTGCGAGCAGGGTGCCCAACCAGAGATAACGTTCCGGATCACTGACGAGATACAGGCCGCGATTGCCACTTGTCCCGGTGCTGGCCCCCACATTGTATCGGCCGATGCGACCGTCGGTGTCATGCGCGCGCCATGCGTCTCTTTCGGTGATGCTCGGGACATTGTAGCGGTGAAAGGCGCCCATCAGGCTCGTCTTGTCCATCACTGGAAAGTCCGCAAGCGGATAGCCGGCGAGCCGGGAGAACGCCTCTGCGCGCGGCGCGGATCGCTGCAGGAACCGCGCAAGGCGTCCGGCTTGCCAGCGCAGAACGTCGTCCCGCGTGCGCAGACGTGCCATGCGCCTTCGGGCGCGCCAGAATGCTGAGATCGTCAGGAGCACGGCGGCGCTCATGCGGGATCTTCCGGTTCGTGGCAGAGCACGATCCGGCCGCCTGCGGCAGAAAACGCATTGAGGCGCGCCGCCGTCTCCGCCGCCGCAGCCGGGTCATCGAGAATCCACCGCGCAGGCACCCCCGGCGAGCGGCTCTCGCGAATCGCCTGCGAGAGCCAGTCGGCATCCCCCGCATAGAGCAGCGGCGGCGACTGTTTCGCGAAGAGGTAGCCGGTATGTCCGCGCATATGACCGGGCAGGGCGACCGCGAGCACCTCACCGTCGCCGAACACATCGCGCGCCGACCCAAGGCCGAGCGGCGCGGTCGTCGATGGAAGAGACTCCAGCGGCGTCAGGCGCGCCCCCAGATCGTCCGGGAGGAGTTCACGGAAGACGCCGTGCCGTGTCCGCCGGGCGGCGCCGGCTGAAAGAAAATGGTCCAGCGCGCCTTTGTCACCGACGAGACGCGCGTCCGGATAGTCCTTCAGCGCGGAGACATGATCTGCATGCAGATGTGTCAGAAGGATCGTGCGCACATCGCGCCCGGCATCCGGCAGCGCGTCAGAAGTCAGCCTGGGGCGAATGATACTCGCATAGACCGTCAAGGGAAGCGACCGCGCACCGCGCGTTACGCGTGTACAGTAGCCGGTATCGATGAGGCAGACCCCGTCGCGCGCATGCACAAATCGTCCATAGCGCACCGCAAGATCAACCGGTGTCCATCGCCCGCCCCGCAGCACCAGCCGCTCGGGCACACGCACAATTGCACTGTTGGGAAAAGCCAGCCCGCTGATCATCGGTTCCCGCCAAAGGTAAGGGCGAGTCCCTTGTCAAAGCTGGTCTTCGGTGCCCAGCCGAGATGCGTGCGGGCCGCCGTCAGGTTCAGTGTCTGCGTGAAGGCAAAGAGCCCCGCGCCGTAGGCCGTTACTCGCGGCTCGGGCCGCTCCGGATGGAGATGTGCTGCGGCTTCCAGCATGCGTGCTGCCGCAAGTACGAGCGAAGCCGGCATCGTTCGCCAACGGACCATTATGCCCGCACACGCACCAGCCGCGTCCGCGATGTGCCGGACCGGCAAAGGCTCGCCACCGGAAATGTTGAATACGCGCTGTGTCAATCCCTGCGGCGCCGCCAGCGCCGCGAGCACGGCATCGACAACGTCATCCACATGGGTCAGGTCCGTCTCGGCCCGGCCGCCCCGGATGAGCGGCAATGGACCGGACTGCGCGGCGCGCAGGAGACGGGGCAGCAGCGCTGTATCCCCGGCGCCATAGATTCCGCGCGGCCGCAGGATCACGGCATCAAGGGCGGGCTCGGTCCGGACGCGTTCTTCGGCGATGCGCTTGGTGGCGACGTAGGCGTTAACCGGCGGCGGCAGCGGGGCGTCCTCGGTCACGTCGGGCTGGTCACGAAAGCGGAAGTAGAGGCTCGGCGTGGAGATGTGGACGAAGCGCGCGGCGCCGGCGGTCTTGGCCATTGCGATCGCAGATTCGGTACCCAGCACATTCGCCGCCTGGAACGCCGCGCGCGACCCCCAGGCTGACGACAGCGCCGCGCAATGGACTACCGCCTTGATCTCGCCGGCAGGATCAGCCGGGCCGTCCGCCAGATCGTTCTGGACCGCGCGGGCACCCAGTGCGCGC
>JBGTKN010000391.1:0-2069 GCA_041744615.1 Hyphomonas sp.
CGATGGACACAATCGGAGCCCCGGCCCGTTGCGGTCACTTCCATCACGCCATAGAAACACGCTCATGGTGGCACTTCGCAAGCCCGATCTGGACGAGCTTGAGGCCGCTTCAGACCTGTGTCTGAAGTCCAAGGCATTCTGGGGATACGACGCGGCCTTCATGTCGGCCTGCGTCAGTGAGCTGACACTTACTGAAGAAGACCTGTCCTCCACAAAGGTCACATTGGCCATTTCGAACGGCAAACTGGCCGGCGTCGCGCAAGTGTCGAATTCCGAAGATGGCTGTTTTCTCGAAAAGCTTTTTGTCGATCCGGCGTTCATGGGACAGGGGATTGGGCGGACGCTGTTTCGATGGAGTTGCGCTGCAGCCTCCCAACTCGCCGCAATCAATATGATTGTAGAGGCAGATCCCGATGCGGTGCCATTCTACGTGGCGATGGGCTGTACGCCGGCAGGCAAAGCACCATCGGGCTCGATTTCTGGACGTTTTCTACCGCGCCTGATCTGTCATTTGGATTACCGCCGAGCGCTCTGAGCAAGGCGGTCGGAAACGGCGAGTTTCCGCCTCTCGCAACTTCCCAGAAAGCGCCCGCTTTCTACTCCGCCGCCGGCGCTACCCAGTTCGGACCCAGCAGCGATTCCAGCGCACCGGGCAGCTGGACGTGATACTGGTCCTGGATCTTGTCGAGGAATCCGAACACGAGGATGATGCCGATGAAGGGCGGCACGAACCAGCGCATCAGGAAGCGCCAGAGGTTCATCAGCGTGCCTTCGCCGAGTTCCGAGACGAGCATCTCGCGGCTGAGGATCCAGCCGGCGAAGATGGCGGCCAGCAGGCCGCCGAGCGGCAGCAGCAGACCCTCGGTCATGAAGTCCATGAAGTCGAGATAGTCGAGCGAGAAGACATAAGCCGCGCCGATCATGAACAGCACGAAGCCGACACCGGTCGCCGCGCCAAGCCGGGTCACGCCTTCGCGCTCCTCCAGCCAGGACACGCCGACTTCCATCAGCGAGATCGACGAGGTGAAGGCCGCAAACAGCGCCAGCGAGAAGAAGACGATGGCGAAAACCGAACCGCCCGGAATGGCTTCGAAGGCCACCGGCATCGACACGAAGAACAGGCTTGGCCCGGAGGCCGGATCGAGGCCTGCCGCGAAGACGATCGGGAAGATCGCAAAGCCCGCGATCAGCGCGACGAACGTGTCCGACGCCGCGATGATGCCGGAGGCGCGCGGGATGTTGGTATCCTTGCTGAGATAGGCGCCATACGTGATCATCAGGCCGACCCCTACGCCGATGGAGAAGAAGGCCTGACCTAGCGCCGCGAGCAGGGTCTTGAAGCCCACATCCTCCCATTTCGGCTCGAAGATGAAGGCGAAGGTGCGCGCCGTGTCACCATGCGTCACCGCGAAGCCCACGACGACGATCAGCATCAGGAAGAACAGCGGCATCAGGATTGTCGCGGCCTTCTCAAGACCGCCCTTCACGCCGCGACCGACGACGATGATATTGGTCCCAATGAACAGTGCCAGCAGCATCAGCATGTACCAGCGCGACTGCATCGGCAGTTCGCCCTGCCCGATCACATTGAGGAAGTACTGCCCCGACTCCGCCGCCGTCGTGCCATGCAGGTCTCCCTTCACAGCTTCGATAATGTAGGCCAGCAGCCAGGACGAGATGACCATGTAGAAGGTCAGGATGAAGAAGGCCGTGAGCGCGCCGATCCACATGGCGATGCCCCAGTTCTGGCTGCGGCTTTCGGCCCGCGCCAGCGACTGAACACC
This sequence comes from Hyphomonas sp., assembly GCA_041744615.1. GTDB lineage: Bacteria > Pseudomonadota > Alphaproteobacteria > Caulobacterales > Hyphomonadaceae > Hyphomonas. Next base: position 1,785 of record JBGTKN010000391.1, read on the forward strand.
CTCAATGGCGGACATGCCGGATTTGCGGCCCATCGCATACTCGGCCATCAGCAGGGGCAGCGCCACGAACAGGACGCAGAGAATATAGATCAGGATGAACGCCCCGCCGCCATTCTCGCCGGCCGTATAGGGAAAGCGCCAGAAATTGCCGAGACCGACGGACGAGCCCACGGCCGCCATGATGAAGGCGAACCGCGAACTCCAGTTTTCAGTCTTACGGCCAATCTGTGCCATACATCATGCTCCCCGAGGCAATGTTTGGCCGGACCCTAGCCATGCGGGGTC
>JBGTKN010000392.1:0-3419 GCA_041744615.1 Hyphomonas sp.
CGCGCTGGTGAAACCCGCGAAACCGCTCGCGCCCGGCCTGGCCCGTTCAGCCCGGTTGATGCGCGCTCTCGGGCCGGACGCTGCGCCGATCTGGGCGGAGCTGGGAGCTGAGGAAGCCGAGGCCTTGAGTGCCGCAATGGACCTGCTCGCTGATGATCCGTCAGCGGACGGTGACGCGCTGCGCCGGTTCACGCAGGCGCAGAAGGCAACCAGCGGCGCCGGTGTGTGGGCTGAACTTTCGGCGCTTGATACGCCCGTGCTCGCCTCGCTGCTGCGCCATGAGCGCGGACAGGTTGTCGCGCTGATACTTTCGCGACTCACGGGCAAAGCGGCTGCTAAACTGCTGCGCGTGCTGCCGCCTTCACTTTCGATTGAGGCGATGCAGCGGTTGCTGCACCTCGGCGAAGTGCACCCCGCCGCAATGGCGGGCCTCGAACAACATCTCAAAGGCCGTGTTGCGGCGCTGTCGCGGGACGGAACTACGGCGGGGATCGAACGGATCGCCCGCATCTTCGACCGGCTTGATCCGCGTGCGGGCACGCTGTTCCTCGCGGCGCTTGAAACTACCGAGCCGGGATCGGGCGAGAAGGTGCGCGCGCTCATGTTCAGCTTTGATGACCTGGCTATGCTGGACGCCGGCGGCATGCAGACGCTGCTCGCTGCCGCTGATCGCGCCGCTCTCGTCACCGCGCTGAAAGGCGCCAAGGACACGACGGCGGCCGCCTTCTTCGCCAATGTCACCACACGCGCCGGCGACCTGCTGCGGGAGGAAATCGCGGCGCTTGGCCCCGTCCGCCGCAGCGATGTAGAGGCGGCCCGCACCGAACTCGTGGAACTTGCGCGTCAGCTGATCAGCCGGAGCGAGATTCATGCCGGCAAGACCTCGAGCGATGACGAGCTGATCGAATGACAGCGCGCGCCGTGAAATCCGTTTCCGCGTTTGATTTCCGCGCCGACTTTGGTCCGCAGCCGGAGGTCGTTGCCGCCGACCCTGTGCGCGTGAGTTTCACCGGTGAAGAAATCGCCGGGCTGATCGCGCAGGTGCGCGCCGAGACGCTGGCGGAAGTAGCAAAAGTCAAAACCGAGAGCGAGAGCGCGCGGCTATCGGCCGTGACTGCCGAACTGGCTCAGGCGCTGGACGAGATTGCCGAGGTTATGCGCCTTATTGCATCCACGCAGTACCATGCGACAACCGAGTCGCGCCTGCGCAGCCTCATCGACGGCGCCGCCGCGCGCATTGCCGGCGGGCAGGGTGACCTGTTCGCCGATATTGGACGAGGCCCAGAATGACCGAACCGACCAATCCTGCCTTCCACCGCATGCTGATGGATGTGCCCGTGCGCGTCGAAGTCGTGCTCGGCGAAGTGCGCTTGACAATGGAAGAGCTCATGGCGCTGTCGCCCGGAGAAGTGCTTACGATGGAAAAGCAGACCGGCGAGCCGGTCGACATCTATGTCTCCGGCCGCCTGATTGCGCGCGGTAAGCTGGTCGTCGCGGACGGCGAGCTGGGCGTGACGTTGACAGAGATTGTCGACTCGCGGGCCGTTGCCTGAATTAGTTGCATCTGGAACTAATTTTCCATCCGGCCTATACTGGCGCGCATGGACACCGCCTTTGCAAAGAATCGCTATTCCAGCGCGCCGCGCGCGGCTGATTTCACCATCGACCAGGCATGGGACAGCTATAGCGCCGCCGAGCATGACCGGTGGGACCGGTTGTTCCGCCGGCAGCGCGAGGTGACCAAGGGGAGGGCCTGTGCGGCGGCGCTGGAGGCGATGGGCACGTTGGAACTTTCGCCCTCCGGCATTCCGCACATGGGGCGATTGTCCGACCGGCTGCAGAAACTGACCGGCTGGCGCATCGTGCCGGTGGCCGAACTGGTGCCGGACGAGATTTTCTTTGACCATCTCGCCAACCGGCGTTTTCCGGCTGGCGCGTTCATTCGGCCGGAATCGGAGTTCGACTACCTGCAAGAGCCGGACATCTTCCACGACATCTTCGGCCACGTGCCGCTGCTGGCAAACCCGGTATTTGCGGATTTCATGCAGGCCTATGGCAAGGGTGGCCAGCGGGCGATGCGGCTGGACCAGCTGCACAACCTTGCGCGGCTCTATTGGTACACGGTTGAGTTCGGACTCATTCAGGAGGCAGACGGTTTGCGCATCTATGGCGCGGGCATATTGTCCAGCCCCCAGGAGACGGTGTTTGCGCTGGAAGACGCAAGTCCGAACCGCATCGCCTTTGATCTCAAGCGCCTGATGCGGACGAAGTACATCATTGATGATTTCCAGCAGACCTATTTCGTCATCGACAGTTTCGAAGCGCTGCTCGAGGCCTGCTATCAGGATTTCGGAAACGTGTATGTCGAAGTGAAGGGGCAGCCGAACTTCGAAGCCCACGAACTGGCCGCCGGAGAACGCGTGCTCACGCGCGGGACGCATGCGTATTTCGAGGCTGGAGGCCGCAAGGGCTGACTCACGCCTGTTTCACGGGCATCCGATCGCGCGGGCGAGTATGTTCCGGTGGATTTCACTCGTGCCGGAATAGACCGTTGCTGCGCGGGTCGCGAAATACTTGGCGAGCGCAAAATCGCTGCCTGGCGCGGCGGCTAGCCCGATTTCGGTGATCGCCTGGTGCAGTTCGGTGGCCAGAAGTTTCAGCGCCGATGTGGCGGCGGCATCGTCAATACCCATCCGGCCGGCGGCAGAGTGCACTTCCAGCGCCTCAAACACGTCAATCCGCCTCGCCATATCTGCGATCTGTGCACGGAGGACCTCATCCTCGTGCACAAACCCGGCGCAGCTGCGGTCCGCCGCGCGCAACGCCCGGCGCAACAGGCCTGTCGTCGTGTTGTTCGACCGGGCAATCGCCATCAGGCGTTTGGCGACCTTCCAGCAATCTCCGGACTCGCCGACGCGGTCCGCGGCTGGTGTTCGCACCGCGTCGAAAAAGACTTCGTTGGTTTCGCAATCACCATCAATGAACGGGATCGGCCGGACTGTGATACCGGGCCTGTCCATCTCGACCAGCAGGAAGACCAGTCCGCAGCCGCCCGTGCTCAGCGGATCGCAGCGCGCAAGCAGGAACATGTGTGTCGCGTATTGCGCAAAGCTCGTCCAGAGCTTGCTTCCCGTCAGGATGAAATCTTCGCCGTCCCGCACCGCACGCAGGGCGAGCGCGGTCAGATCGGATCCCGCCTGCGGTTCGGAGAAACCTTGACACCATTCATGAGCGCCCGAGAGGATCGACGGCAGGTAGCGCGCCTGCTGCCTGGTCGTCCCTTCACTGATGATCAGGGGACCGATGGTCCGAATTCCTGAAGACTGCAGGATCGGAGCATCCTGCTCGGCGCAGGCATTCTCGAAGTAGAGCCGCTGCGCCGTGCTCCAGCCCGCGCCGCCAAACGCAACTGGCCAGGA
>JBGTKN010000393.1:0-1664 GCA_041744615.1 Hyphomonas sp.
GCCCCGTGAGGCGCCGGGACGACGGCTGTTCAAGCCGCGAGGCCCTCGGCGCGCAGGGCTTCCTGGGTTGCGCCGCGGCCGCGCACGCGGTCGAGGAAGGCGGTGAGGTGCGGCAGTCCGACGAGGCTGAGGCCCACATGCGGCGACCAGCTGGCGACGACGAAGAGATAGGCATCAGCGACGGTGAAGGTCTCGCCCAGCAGGTATCTGCGCCCGTCCGCGAGCAGATCTTCCAGCGGCCGCAGGCGGGCCAGAACCCGGTCCTCGGCCTCGGCGCTCTCGTTATCGCCGAGGGCCTTCCCCGAGAAGAAGGCACCATAGGCCTTGTGGACCTCGCTGGCGACGTAGTTCAGATGCTCCTGCACCCGCGCCCTTTCGATCGTTCCGGAGGGCGGCGCCAGGCGCGCGCCCGGATGGCGGTCCGCGATGAACTGCAGGATGGCCGCGCCCTCGGTCAGGATCTGACCGTCGTCGAGCTCCAGCACCGGGACATAGCCCTTGGGATTGATCCGGCGGAAGTCGCGACCATCGGCGGTGGTCCCGGCCGCCGTATCCACCTGCACGGTATCGAAGCTCGCTCCGACCTCGCGCAGCACGATATGAGAGGCAAGCGAGCAGGCGCCGGGCTTGAAGTAAAGTCGCATGGATTGGTTCCTTGTCGGCTGGTTCATGAAGTCGACGATAAGGGGCGAGATGATCACTTATGTAAACTTGCTTTCCTTTTGAAACTGCATTATCCGGTTACCGTCAGGAAACCGGAATTCGCCTCCATGCCGCTCAAGGTCCGCAAGAACCGCTCGCCCGCCCCACCGCCCGATTGCCCGCTGACCGACTGCCTTGCGCTGATCGGGGGGGCCTGGACGCCGAACATCCTGTGGCACCTGGTTGGTGGGCCGCGTCGGTTCGGCGAACTAAAGCGAGACATTCCGCGCGTCTCGCCCAAGATGCTGACGGCGCGGCTGCGAGCGCTGGAGGCGAACGGCGTGATCCTGCGCGAGGTTAAGCCGACCTCTCCGCCCTCGGTGGAATATGCGCTGACGGAACTCGGCGCTGAGCTCGTGCCGGCGATCGAGGCCATAGTCCGCGTCGGTCACCGTCTGAAGCAGCGTGCCGACACAGCGGAATCCGTTGCGGCACAATAGCCGGGCTGGTCAGCTTCCAACGATCACGGCCACCGCCGTCGCTGAGGTTTGCCGCAACCGTGCGGCGTCAACGCCTTGCCCGAGCGCCGAGCATGATCCGACAAGCGACGGCGCCGAGACGCGCAGCCAGCAATGTCTGATCGTGCCCCGGCAGCTCGCCCGCGTCCTGCGCCGTCTTGATCAACATTTCATTACGGGCACTCGAACCTCGAAGCTCTTGATCCTGCCGTCTTCAAGCGGCGCATTGACGAGGAAGTTGTCTCGATCGCATCGGATCTGGATGTCGCTATCAATCGGCGACGGCAGCGGAAACTCGTCGATCACCGGCTCCTGCGCGGACAGATCCAGAAGAACCAGTTCGCGTCGGTCCATGCGCGGGATCAGCAGGAGGTCTGTGCCGTCGTGGCGCGGCAGCACTGCCGAGAGGCGCTGATGGCGAGACCCGATACGATGATTGCTGAAGCCGTCATGCGTATGGGCGAGGATCAGCCCGCCACGCCCATATTCCCAGATTTCGAGGCG
>JBGTKN010000394.1:0-5279 GCA_041744615.1 Hyphomonas sp.
GCAGGCTGTCCGAAAGCGCCGAGCTGCGGCCGGTTGCACTGTCCATCGGGTCGTTCAACATGGCCGCCACCTTGTCTCTGGCGGCCCCGCAGGCCGCACTGATCCAGCAAATTTACTATAACGGCTCAAGGGGGCGTAAACCATAGGCTTCCCCCAACCTGTCCTTCTTGTCAGGTGGCGGGCGGGACTTTAAGGCAACACTTTCCCCTCTCCGCCGAAAATAACGTCAGGAATCCCATGCCGAAGCCCCGCACCGCACCCAAAAAGGTCGTTCTTGCCTATTCGGGCGGCCTCGACACCTCGATCATCCTGAAATGGCTGCAGGTCGAATTCGGCTGCGAAGTTGTCACCTTCACCGCTGACCTGGGTCAAGGCGAGGAGCTGGAACCGGCCCGAAAGAAAGCGCTGGCCGCCGGCGTGAAGCCGGAAAACATCTTCATCGAGGACGTGCGCGAGGAATTCGTCCGCGATTTCGTCTTCCCGATGTTCCGAGCCAACGCCGTCTATGAGGGCGTCTACCTGCTCGGCACCTCGATTGCCCGGCCGCTGATCGCCAAACGCCAGATCGAGATTGCCGACATGGTCGGGGCCGACGCCGTCTGCCATGGCGCCACCGGCAAGGGCAATGATCAGGTCCGCTTCGAACTCGGCTATTACGGCCTTAACCCGGACATCAAGGTGATCGCCCCCTGGCGCGACTGGAACTTCAAATCGCGCACCGACCTCCTCAAGTTCGCCGAAGAACACGGCATCGAGATCGCCAAGGACAAGCGCGGTGACGCCCCCTTCTCCGTGGACGCGAACCTCTTGCACTCCTCCTCCGAGGGCAAGGTGCTCGAGAACCCGGGCGAGCCCGCCCCCGAATTCGTCCACATGCGGACAATTTCGCCCGAGGACGCGCCGGACCTGGCCGAAGTGATCAAGATCGGCTTCGAGCGCGGCGACGCGGTCTCCATCAATGGCGAGGCGATGAGCCCCGCGACCCTGCTCACCGCGCTCAACGCCTATGGCAAGAAACACGGCATCGGCCGGCTCGACCTTCTGGAAAACCGCTTCGTCGGCATGAAGTCACGCGGCATCTACGAGACGCCGGGCGGCACGATCCTGCTGGTTGCCCACCGCGGCATCGAACAGGCCACCCTCGACCGCGGCCAGAGCCACCTCAAGGACGAGCTCATGCCGCGCTATGCCGAGATGATCTATAATGGCTTCTGGTGGAGCCCCGAGCGCGAGATGCTTCAGGCCGCGATCGACCATTCCCAGCGCTGGGTCACCGGCGAAGTGACACTCAAGCTCTACAAGGGAACAGCCTATCTGATCGGCCGGACCTCGCCCTATAGTCTGTACTCGGAGAAAATCGTCACCTTCGAGGACGACCATGGCGCCTACGACCAGAAGGACGCCGAAGGCTTCATCAAGCTGAACGCCCTGCGCCTGCGCCTTATGGCCGGCCGCGACCGAAAGTTCGGGAAGAACTGAGCTTCTTTTACTGGAAGATCCGCGAAACAGAACATGCTCCGTTTGTCGTCCCGGGAGACGCGAAGCGGCTGCCCGGGACCCAAGCTTTCCTTGCACGGACTATCGGGAATGACGAAAGTAAGTCTGGGTCCCGGTCCTCGCGTTCGGCGAAACCAGGGTGACGATACACTCAGATGTACTGATGCCCAGAGGGTGACTGAAGGATCGCACTAGCCCTCAACGCGGACCCCTACTTCACTTCCTTCGGCGGCTTGAGCCTCCGCTTCGTCTGGTGCGTCTCCGCCTTGTCGCCGGTCGGCTTTTCGCCGCGCATGTAGTGGCGTTGCCAGCGTTCTTTCATCGCGGTCTGCTCGCCGCCCTTGAGACGGGTGTTGAAGTCGGCGCGGCTGTCGCGCCAGGCATTGTACTCGTCGACGAGGTCCGGATTGGTGCTCATCAGCTTGCGCTCGGGTTCGATCTCCTCAAGCCGCTTGTGTTCCATCAGCGTGAAGAAGGCGAACGGCTCGCCCTTGCGGAAGACGACTTCGCCGGGGCGCGTCATCTGCCAGTTCATTGTGAACGGGAACGGCAGCCAGTCTGTCTCGACGAGGCCCGTGAGCGGGGCGATGCCATCCTTCGGCCAGTTCGGTGGGCCGGTGACCCAGACGCCCCAGCCCGGCGGCGTGCGGAACAGGTGACCGGTATGGAAGGTGACGATGCCGCGCATGAAATGGCTGTCCGCAAAGCTCGCGATGGCGGCGGGGTCGCCGGTGGTCATCAGGTTGATGTCTTCGATGCGCGGGCCGCCGTTCCACTGGATCTTGATGTCCATCGGGCAGAGGATTTCCCAGCCCGTCGAGTTCGCCATGGTCAGCGGCAGGCAGCGATAGGGGTGGCGATCCACAAACGCGTCCATCCAGGCGCGGTCGGACCGGCCGGGGACGATCGCCGGGGCGACATCGTAGATCTTGTAGCATTCTAGGCGCATGGGGTCGCTCTAACTTCTTGACGAGACAGCGAAGTCTTGGCGAATGGGGGCCATGCAAGCAAGCCCCGAAGACCTGTTCACCTATCTCGATTCCCTCGGCATCGCGCATTCGACCGTCTGGCACGAGGCAATGTTCACGGTGGAACAGTCCGGCGCCCTGAAGGCCGACATGCCGGGCGCGCACACTAAGAACCTGTTCCTTAAGGATGCCGGCGGCGACCTCGTGCTGATCGCCGCAGAGGCTCATAACCAGCTGAAGCTCAACCAGCTGCACAAGCTGATCGGCACGAAGCGGCTCTCCTTCGGCCCGGCGGAACTGATGACCGAGGCGCTCGGCGTGGTACCGGGCTCAGTGACAGCTTTCGCGCTGATGAACGACACAGGGCGCCGCGTGCGCTTCTTGGTCGACGCGGTGCTCGCGGCCGCGGACATCGTCAACTTCCACCCCCTGGTGAACACTGGCACGACGGCGATCTCACAGGCCGATTTCCGCCGCTTCGTGGAAGCGACGGAACACCGGTTCGAGGTGGTCGATTTTTCGGAGCTTTAGGCCCGCGCGGTGACTTTTTCCGCCTTGATCACGCCGCGGTTCAGCAATTCCTCGGCGATCTGCACGGCGTTGAGGGCGGCGCCCTTGCGCAGGTTGTCGGAGACGACCCAGAAGACGAGGCCGTTCTCGGTGCTCACATCCTTGCGGACGCGGCTGACAAAGGTCGCCCAGTCGCCTACACATTCTTTCGGCGTGACGTAAACGTCCTTGGCCGGATCATCGAGCAGCATGATGCCGGGGCTTTCGCGCAGGAGCGCTTGGGCCTCCTTGGCGCTCATCGGGCCGTTGAGCTCGACATGCACCGCTTCCGAGTGGCCGACAAAAACCGGCACGCGCACGCAGGTGACCGACAGCTGGATCGCCGGGTCGATCATCTTCTTGGTTTCATTCCACATCTTGGCTTCTTCGTCCGTGTACCCGTCCGGCAGGAAGGCGCCGATCTTCGGGATCACGTTGAAGGCGATCTCTTTCTCGAACACGACCGGGGCCGGCTCGTCATTGACGAAGATGCCTTTCGTCTGGTTCCACAGCTCGTCCATCGCTTCCTTGCCGGCGCCGGAGACCGACTGGTAGGTCGAGACGACGACGCGCTTGATGCCGACCGCGTCATGCAGCGGCTTCAGGGCGACAACCAGCTGGGCGGTCGAGCAGTTGGGGTTCGCGATGATGCGTTTCTTGGTATAGCCCATGACCGCATCGGCGTTCACTTCCGGCACCACCAGGGGCACGTCCTTGTCCATCCGCCAGGCGGAGGAGTTGTCAATCACGATGGCGCCGGCCGCGGCGATCTTTGGGCACCATTCCTTGGAGACCTTTCCGCCGGCCGACATCAGCACGACGTCCACCTTCGAGAAGTCGAACTGCTCGAGATCATGGCATTTCAGGGTGCGGTCACCATACGCGACTTCCTTGCCGATCGAGCGGCGCGAAGCGATGGCGTAGACCTCGTCTGCAGGGAACAGGCGTTCGTCGAGAATGTTGAACAGCTCACGCCCGACATTTCCTGTGGCGCCGACGACGGCAATGCGTGTGCCCATGTTAAGTCTCCTGATCCGGACATTCGGGCGCCTTATGGCGCAAACTGGCTCCGGCTTAAAGCGGCTTGTGCAATACGCCCCCGGCTGGCAGGTAGGTGGGATACCGAAAAGGGATCTGCAAGCCGTGTTGGACGAGATCATCCGCCGTTATATCGCAAGCTATAATGACCGTGACATCGACGCGATGCTGGCCTGCGTGACCGATGATGTCGTGTTCGAGAACATCTCTAATGCCGGCCAGTCCATGCGTCTCGATGGCAAGGCAATGATGCGGCAGGTGGCGGAAGTCTCCGGAAACGCCTTTTCCTACCGCCGCCAGCGGCTGACGAACCTCGTCACCGGGGCGGGCACCGCCGCAGCCGAGATCGAGTTCGAAGGCCGCGCGGCGGTGGACCTGCCGAACGGCGTGCGCGCGGGCGAGACCGTGAAGGTACGTGGGGCGAGCTTCTTCGAGTTCCGGGGCCCCCTGCTCTGCCGGATCGCGGATTACAGCTAGGCTGGCTCGAACTTCCCCAAGCAGACAGAGCTCACTATGAGTTACGCTGTTTGAGAGCCATCACTCCGGAAAGCGATGATCGTACGCCGCCCGCAGCCGCACCCAGTTATCCCAATGCGGCGCCTGCTTCGTCCCTGCGAGCCTCGCTGCCAGCACATCAACATGCGCATGCCAGCCGGCCGAGACGCTGAGCAGCACATCTCGCGTGGGCGGACGGCGATGGGTAATTGTGAGCAGTGTATCGCCCCCCTTCTCCACCAGTTCGAAGAGCACATCCGACTGCACGCCCCAGCTGATGAACAGGCGGCGGGGGGCGTCGACCTCGAGTATCTTGCAGGTCATGCGGTTTTCCGCGCTCATGCCTTCGGGACGCGCGCCAGGCGGATCGGTCAGCTCGTCATTGCGCCAGACAAACTCGAATTCCGTGCCGGGGCGAAGGTCCATGTCGCCGGAGGCCAGCCATTGGCGACGCAGCTCGCAATTCGTCAGATAGTCCCAGACGCGGGCGGCAGGACCCGGCAGGAGGCGTTCGAGTTTCAGGACGGTGGGTCCGATGAGCTGGCCGTAGGGGGCTTTGGTGGTCTGGGTCATGGGGTTTCTCCTTCTGCGGATTTGGCGTCAGCTTCGCGCAGAAGCCGTTCGAGGGTGTCGAGGCGGGAATTCCAGAAGCGTTCGTAGAAGCTGAGCCAGTCATTGGCGCTGGCCAACGGGCCCGCCTCCAGACGGCAGAGATGCGTGCGCCCGCGCACC
>JBGTKN010000395.1:0-9962 GCA_041744615.1 Hyphomonas sp.
GGATAGACGAAAGCGAGCTTGTCGCGCGCCAGTGCTTCGACATAGTCGGCGTCGACCGAGCCCGGCGTTAGCCTGCGGATATCGACTTTCAGCCGCTCGATCTCGGCCTGCATGGACGCGAGTTCACGTTCCTTGGTCTCAAGTTCGATTTGCGAATCGGTCCAACGGCCCAGGCCCTTCTCCCCCGCGAATGCGTGGTAGGCAAAATAGAGCACCAGAAGACTGAGCCCGAGAGCCTGAAGACGAGACACCATGGACTCACTGGTAAACGGCGGGGGTAACCAATCCCTTACCGGCCCAGCGCCGCCTTCAGCCGGATGGCGCGCTCTTCGGGACTTGTCGCGGTCAGATCAAGCCATTGCCGGTCGATCAGGAAATACTCGAAATCTTCGGGCATCTCGGCAAAATCGAGCCGGACAGGCAGTAGGTTCCGCTTGTACTTGTGAGCAATGTAGATTTCCCGGCGCACGTTGTCGGACTGGAAGGCTTCGGCCGAGCACATAAGCCAAAACGTGTCCGAATCGCGAATCGCGCGGACGATCACTCCTGCCCAGTGGGCGCCGGCCTGGAGCTCGTCCCGGTCGATCCAGACGCCGCGCCCGGCGGCTTCGACTTCCGCCACCAGCGGATAGACGATGTCGCCATTGCTGCGTGCATAGGAGACAAAAATCTGTTCCGGCGTTTCGGCGAACAGATCGTCCTCGCTACCATCTGAAGACGCGGTCGCAGTCGCGGGTGCGGCGACCTCCAGGTCCGCGAGATCGGGTTCCGGGTCCTCAACGGTTTTTCGCCTGCCAAGATGGCCGGCCACGGCGCCGGCCACCCCGCCCCAGGCAAGGGCAGCGCCGCCGAGCAGCACCGCAGGTGCAGCGGGCATGGTCAGAAATCCGAGTGAACAAAAAGCGGCGGCCGCCACCAGGCCCACAATCCACGCGGCGCCTGACGAGAAATCTGATCCGCCTGGTTGGCGCTTTGACTTCGTATGCGCGATGCCGCGATCCGACTCGTTATGCGCCGGGGACGGACCACCGCCGCCCTCCACTGCGGCCTCTGGCCGCCGGGCTGCGCCAGCCTGGTCGATCTCCTGCGCAGCCTCGACGATTTTTGAAACGCCCGCCACGCGCGCCGGCGCAAAGGAGAGATCAATTGCCTCGATATCACCCAGACCGCGCGGCAGCAGCGAATGATCGAGCCGGGCAAAGATCAGCCGGCCTTCCGTCCACGCATCAATCGCCCGGTTCGTGAACAGGATCTGTTTGGGCGAATACTGGACCGCCCTCGACCAGAGCGCCAGCGTAGTCTCCTGAAACCGTGCGGGCGGAAAGGCAAGTTTCTCGTCGGCGCGGCGCACGAGATAGCCAACCTGTTTCAGCAAGGTCTCGATTTCGACCGCGGCCACCTCGTCCGCATCCGATGCCAAAAGATAGATGAGGCGCATGCCGGAGCCCCATGCTCAGCCGATGACTCGCCAGTAACACGAAGAATTTTGCTGGTCGCCTTTCGGTATTGTAATCCGGTCTAGCCCGCGTTGATGCGGGAAAGCCCGGCATAGATACCGATCGGGCCCAATTCTTCCTCGATCCGGATCAGCTGGTTGTATTTCGCGATCCGGTCCGAACGGCTGAGCGAGCCTGTCTTGATCTGTCCGCAATTGGTGGCAACTGCAAGGTCGGCAATCGTCGAATCCTCGGTCTCGCCGGAGCGGTGGCTCATCACGGCGGTGTAGCCGTGGAGGTGGGCCAGTTCGACCGCGTCCAGCGTTTCTGACAGCGTGCCAATCTGGTTGACCTTTACGAGGATAGAATTGGCGGCGCCGCGCTGCAGGCCCATCGCCAGGCGATCAGGATTGGTGACGAACAGGTCATCGCCGACAAGCTGCACGCGGTCACCCAGCATCTCAGTCAATGCTACCCAGCCGTCCCAATCGTCTTCGGCCATGCCGTCTTCGATGGAGAGGATGGGATACCGGTCACACAGGTCCACGAGGTATTTGGCGAACTGCTCGGACGTCAGCGACTTGCCTTCACCGGCCAGCTCATACTTGCCCTTCATGAAGAACTCCGTGGACGCCGCATCGAGCGCCAGCGCAACTTCCTCGCCGGGCTTGTAGCCCGCTTTCTCGATGGCCTTCAGGATGAAGCCGATGGCCTCGTCGGTGGAGCCGATATTCGGCGCGAATCCGCCTTCATCGCCGACATTCGTATTGTGGCCTGCATCGTGGAGGGTTTTCTTCAGCGCGTGGAACACTTCTGCGCCCACCCGCACGGCGTCTGCCATGCTCTCGGCGCTGACCGGCAAGATCATGAATTCCTGGATGTCGATCGGGTTGTCCGCATGCGCGCCGCCGTTGATGATGTTCATCATCGGCGTTGGCAGAACGCGGGCATTCGCGCCGCCTATATAACGATAGAGCGGCATCGAGCAGGCTTCAGCGGCGGCTTTCGAAACTGCGAGCGAAACACCGAGGATTGCGTTGGCGCCGAGGCGGGATTTGTTCTCGGTGCCATCGAGGTCGATCATGAGCATGTCGATCATGCGCTGGTCGGTCGCGTCGAGGCCGGTAAGCTCGTTGCAGATTTCGCCGTTTACGGCATCGACAGCCTTCAGTACGCCCTTGCCGCCATACCGCGCCTTGTCCCCGTCGCGTTGTTCGTGCGCCTCGTAGGCGCCGGTGGACGCGCCCGAAGGCACCGCCGCGCGGCCGGTGGAGCCATCTTCGAGCGTGACATCAACTTCAACTGTCGGGTTGCCCCGGCTGTCGAGGATTTCGCGGGCGTGAATGTCGATGATTTCGCTCATGAGTAGGCCCCTTGCCGGTCAATGCGTATGCCGAAAATGAAAAGCGCCCCCTGCAGGACAGGAGGCGCCGGAAGCCTTATGCGGATGCGCCGTTCAGCGCAACGCCTGCCTTAGATCTCTTCGCTGGGCTCGAGGATCTGTTTGCCGCGATACACACCTGTTTTCAGGTCGATATGGTGCGGACGGCGCAGTTCGCCCGAGCTTGCGTCTTCGATATAGGTGTTCATGTCGAGCCGGTCGTGGGCGCGGCGCATGCGCGTGCGCGACTTCGACTTCTTACTCTTGGGGACGGCCATGGCACTGTTCCGGAATCTGATTGGGGTCGCGCACCCATGAGGAACGCGGGAAAGGGGGCCTGTTAACGCAGGCCGGACGCTCTGGCAAGCATCAAACGGCAGGATTTTCGGCGCCCGCCCCCGGACGAAAATGGCCGGCCCGAAGGCCGGCCAAGGTATGCAAGAAGGACGCCGGCGCTTTGCCCTGGCAAGAAGCCTGATTGGCTCTGCGCCGACAAGGATGGTTAATATGCGAATGAGTCTGAACAATGGCGAGCCTCGTGGTTGCCCGCTGTTCAGCTTGCTCGCCCGGGTCAATTCCTGCCGGCGCCGGGCCACGGGCGCACTCCTTCGGGCGTCGTAGTCCCTGTGTCTCGCTCACCCGGCAGCGCCCTATTCCGGACGCGTGAAGATGGCTTCCAGACTACGCAGATTCATGCCGTTTTTCAGGTAGTTGGCGGGCGTCAGATTGATGGCCTTGATCACGCCGCGCTCGACCTTCGTGCCCTGCCCTCTCTCAAGTGGAACGAGGTCGAAGTCGAGAATGTTGATGCAGCCGGTATCCTGTTCGAAGCCTGCGCTCGCCCCCAGCGGCGCCCCGATCACGTCGGCCAGAACCATGCGGTTCACGACTTCGTGTGCCACCACCAGCGCGCAAGACCAGTCCGGCCGCATCAGCAAGGCCTGCAAAGCCTCTCTCACCCGAATCAGGGCATCCGCAAATCGTTCGCCGCCGGGAAGGAATTCAGCGTCCGGCTGGCCAGCCTGCTCGAAGGTAAAGGTCATCACCGCCGCGAGGTGCTCGGCTGAATGAAAATCCATATAGCTGCCGGAACGTAGCTCGCCGAACCGCGCATCGACCTCAAGCTGCGGAGCCTTCGGATGCTCCGCCAGCACGATCTCTGCGGTCTGCTGCGTGCGCGGAAGGCCGGAACACAGCGCGAGATCGAAGTGAACTTCGGACAGCGCGATGCCGGCCGCCTTTGCCTCCTCAATACCCCGATCCGTCAGCGTCGCGACCTTGGGGTCACGCGCCTTGCGTACGGCAGCAGAAGTATAGTCCACGAACCCGTGCCGCATCAGGTAGATGCGGCGTCTGCCCGTCGTGCCGGGAAGCGCGCTCATCCGCGCGCGACACCCCAGTCTTTTAGAATTTCAGCCGTATGCTCGCCCGGACCCGCCGGACGGCGCTGGATGGCGCCCGGCGTGGCCGAGAATCGCGGCGCCGGGGCGGGCTGCACCACGCCTTCGATCTCCACGAAGGTCTGGCGGTCGGTATTGTGCTTGTAATTCGGCGCTTCGGTCATCGACAATACCGGCGCGAAGCAGATGTCGGTCGCTTCCATGATCCCGCACCATTCATCGCGGGTCTTGGTCTTGAAGACCGCCATGAGCTTGGCCTTCAGGTCCGGCCATTTCGACTTGTCCATCTGGGCGTCCCACTCCGCGCCCGACAAACCGGCTTTCTCGCGCAGCAGCGCATAGAATTGCGGCTCGATGGAGCCGATGGCTACCCATTTGCCGTCCTTGGTCTCGTAGGTATCGTAGAAGTGCGCGCCGCCATCGAGCATGTTGGCCTCGCGGTCGTCGGTCCAGATGCCCATCGCCTTCATGCCGTAGAACATGGTCGCAAGGCTGGCCGCGCCGTCCGACATGGCGACGTCCACCACCTGCCCCTTGCCGCCATTCCTGACGCTCAGGATTCCAGCCAGCAGGCCCATCGCGAGATACAGCGCGCCGCCGCCGTAATCGCCGACAAGGTTCAGCGGCGGGCGCGGACGCCCGTCACCGTCGCCCATCGCGTGCAGCGCGCCGGTGATCGCGATATAATTGAGATCATGCCCGGCCGCCTGCGACAGCGCGCCCGTCTGCCCCCAACCTGTCATCCGGCCATAGACCAGTTTCGGATTGCGTTTCAGCACTTCGTCTGGCCCAAGGCCGTTGCGCTCCATCACGCCCGGCCGGAAGCCCTCGATCAGGCCATCGGCCTTCTCCAGCAGCTGCAGCGACACTTCCACATCCTTCGGATCCTTTAGGTTCAGCCCGATAGAGCGGCGCCCCCGGCTCATCACGTCGGCGGCGCGGCCCTGCCGGCCATCGCCGGGCCGGTCGATTCGCACCACATCGGCGCCGAGGTCCGACAAAAGCATGCCGCAGAACGGGCCCGGGCCGATACCCGCAAATTCAACGATTCTGACGCCTGAAAGCGGTCCCTGGCCCATGATTATGCCTCCCAATCTTGCTTTGTTCGTGGCTGAGTTAGGCGAACTTTAAGTGTCGGGGCCGCAAAAGGAAGAGGTGCCGCCGCGTCGCGGGTGGACCTGTATTGGCGCGTTTCGCATGTCCGACCTCTCCTTCTTCGATCCCCCGATCGAAATCGCGGCGGAAAGCCCGCGACTGGAACTGGTCTCGTCGCGCCTCAGAGCCAGTGGCATGCGTCCCTACTCCGCCAGTCATCCAATTGATTTCAGCGCGCCCGATCCCCTGTTGATCGATATCGCAACGGCCACGCGCAACACGCTCGAAGCCCTGTCGCGCGCCGCCATGGTACAGGTGCACCGGCCGGTCGTGCTGCTCGACACGTCCTCTGCGCAGCTTCCGCATTCGGGCGAAACCATCCTCCTGCGCCGCGACCAGGATCTCGCAGCGTTGAAAGCCCGTCTTACGGCGCTTGCCCGCCGCGCCAGCCGCCTGCGCGAAGCCGAAATCCGCCGCGACACCGCCAGCGTGCTCGGGGTCCGCATTCCGCCGGCTGACCTGAACGCCATACCGTCGCTGCTGTATATCGGCGAAGGCTCGCCCCTGTTCCTGTCGCTTCAGGGCCCGCTCAAGCGCCGGGGTGTTGAGGTGACGGCCGCGATCAGCCGCGACACCGCACGCCGCTACATGGCGGAGCGCCGATTTGCCGCCGCGCTGGTTGATCTTGATTCGTTTGGCGCCGAAGACAGCATCATAGCCCAGTGGATTGCCGAGGACAGCGGCCTCGGCGCCCTGCCGACCATCGCATTGACGCATCCAGACCAGCCGCTGAATGATCGTCAGAACACGGTCATTGCGCTCGCCACGGAAGTGGTCGATGCCACCGACCGGATGGCGGACATCGTCTCGCAAGTCGAAACCGTGTGTCGCCGCCTCGTCGCCTTCGCACCGGTCATGCCGCAGCCCTCGGAAGCCCCGGTGCTTACCGACTATATGACCCGCCTCTTCAACCAGCGTTTCATGGAAACCCATATCGCGCGCCAGATGGAAGTCTCTACCCAGCGGGCAGAACCCCTTTGTGTGCTGACTTTCCGGCTGGACGCCTTTCTCGCCGGCACCGTCTCGGCCCAGCAGGAGTTTGCCGATGTGATCCGGTCCCAGATCCGCGATACTGATTGCCCTGCCTTGCTCGCGCCGGGCACGTTCGCGGTCTCGCTGCCGGCCACCCCTTTCCGGGGAGGCGTCCGTCTCGCCGACAGGATTTCGGATTTCTCTGCAGCTCACGCAAAAATCACGGGGACAGGCTTCGGATGGCGTGTCGTCGAGCGTCGTGCCTACCACACACCGCAAGCGCTGCTGAGCGCCGGCCTCACAGGTCCGCTCCTGCGCGCGCGTCTGGCGGCCTGACCCTAATCCTCGCTCAGGAAACCGGTCGAGAGCTTCTTGCCCCACTTGTCTTCCGGCGCAGGCGCTCGTTTCTGAGCCATCTTGGCGACCGCGTCAGCGGCTTCGGCCGATGCCAGGCCGCATGCCGCTTCCAGCTCCTTCAGGAACGCCTTGACCAGCGGAATGCGTCGCTCCGGTGTGCCGCCAAGACCGGAATGTACGAGTTTGGAGTCCGGGCGCAGCTTGAGCTGGTTCGGACGTGAGCGGACGATCTCCATGAGGCGTTGCGGATCCATGATCGTATCGGGACGGAAGGCAAGCACTGCGCCCTTTTCCCCCGCATCCAGCTTGGCAATACCTAGCGTCCGGCACTGCACCTTGATCGCCATTACATCCAGCAACTGGCGCGTTTCGTCGGGGAGCGGACCAAACCGGTCGATCAGCTCGGCCGCAAACGCCTCGCGGTCCTGCGCCGTCGTTATGTCCGACAGTCGCCGATAGAGTGACAGGCGCACGTTCAGGTCTTCGACATACGCGTCCGGGATCAGCACGGCGACGCCGAGATTGATTTGCGGCGACCAGTCGTCAGCAACGTCTTCTTCGTCCTTCGCCCCCGCTTTCAGCGCCTTCACGGCATCTTCCAGCATCGATTGGTAAAGCTCGACACCCACTTCCTTCACCTGACCCGATTGCTGGTCACCCAGCAGGTTGCCCGCGCCGCGCATGTCAAGGTCGTGGCTCGCCAACTGGAATCCCGCGCCGAGCGAGTCGAGCGATTGCAGAACTTTCAGACGCTTTTCCGCCGTCTCGGTAATCACCTTGTCGCGCGGCGTCGTGAAGTAAGCGTAGGCGCGCAGCTTCGAGCGGCCCACGCGGCCGCGCAGCTGGTAAAGTTGCGCCAGGCCGAACATATCGGCGCGGTGGATGATCAGCGTGTTGGCGCGCGGAATGTCGAGGCCGCTTTCCACGATCGTCGTCGACAGAAGCACATCATACTTGCCCTCATAGAAGGCCGTCATGATGTCTTCGAGTTCGCCCGCCGCCATCTGCCCATGCGCAACGATGAAGGAGACCTCGGGCACGTTGAGTCGCAGGAAACTCTCGATCCTGTCGAGATCCTGAATGCGCGGCGCCACGAAGAAGGCCTGCCCGCCGCGATACTTCTCGCGCAGCAGCGCCTCGCGCAGCGTGACCGTATCCTCTTCCGTGATGTAGGTCCGCACGGAGAGACGGTCCACCGGCGGTGTCGCGATGATCGACAGGTCGCGAATGCCCGTCAGCGCCATCTGCAGGGTCCGCGGAATGGGCGTCGCCGACAGCGTCAGTACGTGCACGTCAGATTTCAGCTCCTTAAGCCGCTCCTTGTGCTTGACGCCGAAGCGTTGCTCCTCGTCCACGATCATTATGCCGAGCCGCTTGAACTCGACGTCCTTGGTCAGCAGCGCATGCGTGCCAACCACGACATCGATGCTGCCATCGGCGAGCCCGGCGCGCACTTCCGCCGCCTCCCTCGCACTGACGAACCGCGAAAGCGGCCGTACAACGAGCGGCCATCCGGCGAAGCGCTCCTCGAAAGTCTTGAAGTGCTGGCGCGCCAGCAGCGTTGTCGGCGCGATCACCGCCACCTGTCGCCCGCTCATCGCCGCCACGAATGCAGCGCGAAGCGCCACTTCGGTCTTGCCGAAACCCACATCGCCGCACACGAGCCGGTCCATCGGCCTGCCCGAGGCGAGATCGCCGAGCACGTCCTCGATCGCAGACAGCTGGTCTTCCGTTTCTTCGTACGGGAAGCGCGCCGCGAACTCTTCGTAGAAGCCCTGACCCGCCGAGATCGCGTCCGCCCGCTTGAGCTCCCGCGCCGCCGCGATCTGCATCAGCTCCGCGGCCATCTCCAGGATACGCTTCTTGGCCTTCGCCTTTCGCGTCTGCCAGCCTGCCCCGCCCAGCCTGTCAAGGCTGCCTTCCGCATCCTCCGATCCATAGCGGCTGATCAGATCGATGTTCTCGACGGGTAGGAAAATCATGTCCCCGCCGGCATATTCCAGCTGCAGGCAGTCATGCGGCGCGCCGGTCAGCTCCAGCGTGCGCAGGCCGACATACCGACCGACGCCGTGATCGACGTGCACGACCAGATCGCCAGCCGTCAGCGCCGTGGCATCCGTGATGAAGCTTGCCGTCTTGCGCTTGCGCCGCGGCGCCGCGAGGCGGTCGCCCAGTACGTCCGCTTCCGAAATCATCGCCACGCCCGGCAGCGAGAAGCCCGCCTCGATCGGCACTTCGGCCACCGTGAAATCGGTTTTCTTCGCCGCTTCCAGCGTATGCACCTGCGCGAGACCCGCGAGGCCGTGATCGCCCAGCACGTTGATCAAGCGGTCGGCCGATCCCGTTGACCAGGCCGCAAACACCACCGGCTTACCGCTCGCATACAGCGCCTTAGCATGGTCGATCACCGTCTCGAAAATGTTGACGTCCGTGCGCAGACGTTCCGGCGCAAAGTCCCGGCCCCGGCGCCCGGCCATGTCGAACGCGTTGGCCGTCGGCTCGCTCGCGCTGAAGCGCACGACCGCCCGGTCCGCCAACCGCGCATCCAGTTCGTCCGTTGTCAGATAGAGCCGCTCCGGCGGCAACACCTTGGCGGTGCGGATATCGCCCCCGCCGGCATCCAGCCGTGCCATGTGATAATCGCTCGCCTGCGTTAGGCGCTCATGCGCCGCCTCCGTCGTCAGCGCGCTGAGTCCCCAGAGGCCACCCTCGCCGACATAGTCAAAAAGAGTATCGAGATGATCGTGGAACAGCGGCAGCCAGGCCTCGACGCCTTGCCGCCGGATCGACGCCCGCGCCGCCTCATACATCTGGTCGCCCGACGGCGGCCCGAACGTATCGAGGAAGCGGTCACGAAATCCGCTGAGCACCTTGTCGTCGAACAGGATCTCGCTGACCGGCGCAAACGTCACGCCCTCCGCCGCGCCCGTCGAGCGCTGGCTCTCAGTATCGAAGGTGCGCAGCGTCTCCACCACATCGCCGAAGAAATCGAGCCTGTAGGGTTCAATCGCGGTCGGTGGGAAAATGTCGATAATCCCGCCCCGGATCGCATACTCGCCCTGTTCGCGCACGGTGCTGGAGCGTACATAGCCGTTGAACGCGAGATACGCCGTGAGGTCGGCGGCTTTTACCGTCTGCCCCTTGCGGATCGAGAAGGACGACCGGCGCAGCGTCGCAATCGGCGGCACGCGCTGCACCAGCGAACCCGCCGTCGTCACCACCAGCAACGGCCCCTGCGCCGCCTCATACCGTGCAATCCGC
>JBGTKN010000396.1:0-11603 GCA_041744615.1 Hyphomonas sp.
TTTCCGCCCTCGCGGGCGATCTGCAGCGCAAGATGATCCCGCTTCGCCGCCATCAGCGCAGCAAGCCTGCGCAGTATGCTGACACGCTCGTGCGGTGCGAGCCAACCCTCCCGGTCCTGGTAAATCCGATCAGCAGCTCGCAGCTTGTGTTCAAGCCCATCCGCATCGTCGGTGTGAACCTCGGCGATCGGCGCGCGGTCGAAGGCCTGCACGATCTTCAGCATTGCCGGCCTCTCCCGTTGTTGGGGGACTGGGCGCAAACCTTCGTCAAGCGCAGTCCACTCCAAGCGCGTGATTGCGCAATTCATCCACCAGCACGCGGGTATTTTCGGAATAGTCAACCGGCACATCGACGATGTGTACACCCCCGCCGGTGAAAGCGGCCTCAAGGGTCGGCGCGAGATCTGCAACGGCGGCGATCCGCGAACCTTTGGCACCGTAGGCTTCGGCATAGCGCACGAAATCGGGATTGCCGAACTTCATGCCGAAGTCGACGAAACCATCAACGGCCTGTTTCCATCGTATCATACCGTAAGCGCCGTCGTTGAGGATCACCACGACGAGATTCAGTCTCAACCTCACCGCCGTCTCCAGCTCCTGCGAGTTCATCATGAAACCGCCATCGCCGCAGACTGCCATCACCCGGCGGCGGGGGTAGAGTATCGACGCCATCATCGCCGAAGGCAAACCCGCTCCCATGGTGGCAAGCGCGTTGTCCAGCAGCAGGGTGTTGGCAAGATGGGTCCGGTAATTGCGAGCAAACCAAATCTTGTACATGCCATTGTCCAGGCAGACGATGCCGTCTTCGGGCATAACCTTGCGCACATCGTGGACTATGCGCTGGGGCGTTACCGGAAAGCGATCTTCTTCCGCGCGCTCATTAAGCCGGGCGAGAATTTTCTGACGTAGTTCGAGCATTCCTTCATCTGACGCCAGCCGGCCCTGAAGGCGCTCCCCGAGCACATCGACAGAGGTTGCGATATCGCCAATGACTTCGAAATCAGGATGATAGACCTCTTCGATTGTCGCGGATAAGTAGCCGATATGAAGAACCTTCGGTCCGCCGACATGCTTCATCAGGAAAGGCGGCTTCTCGACCGTATCGTGACCGATGGTGATGATGAGGTCGGCGCGCCCAATCGCCTCGTGAATGTAGTCGCCTTCCGAGAGCGCAGCTGTTCCCATGTAAAGATTGGAGCCGCCGGCGACCGCCCCTTTGCCCATCTGGGTATTGAAAAAGGGCAGTTCACTGCGCCGTATGAAATCCGAAAGTGGCCCGACCAGTGAGGGCCGGTTGCCCGCTGCGCCGATCATTACAAGAGGATGGGCGGCGGCCAGGATCATCTCAAAAGCCGTATCAAGGGCTGCCGGGTGGGCAATCGGACGCTCAAGAGAATGGACGTGAACAACAGAACCCTTCTCGACTTGCTCCGCCGCGACATCCTCCGGCAGTTCCAGATGAACGGGCCCCGGCCGCTCCTCCACCGCGACCCGGAAAGCGTCTCTGATGATGGCAGGGATGCTTGCCGCACTGAGAATCTGGCGGGACATCTTGGTCAACGGCTTCATTGAGGCGACGATGTCGACGATCTGGAAGCGTGCCTGAGGCGCGCTCATCACCGGCTTCTGTCCGGTGATGAGGATCATAGGCATCGCGCCGAGATGCGCGAACGCGGCACCCGTCGAAAAATTCAGCGCGCCGGGCCCGAGCGTGGCGAGGCAGACCCCGGGCCGGCCAGTCAGCCGCCCATGGGTTGCAGCCATGAACGCCGCCGCTTGCTCGTGACGTGTCAGGACCAGCTCAATGCTTGACGTTCGAAGGGATTCCAGAAGATCGAGGTTCTCCTCTCCCGGAACCCCGAAAATGCGCTCCACGCCTTCGTTCTCAAGCGCTGCGACAAACAGATCTGATCCCTTTGACATTTCAACCCCTTTGGCGGCCGTTTCGGATACGCGCTCAGATCTCAGGCGAGTTAGCGCCAACGTCCCAGATTGTTACCGCAAGCTTCGTCCCAACCCATTCTGCGCAGCCCTCTATGGCCTGGCGCCAAACATCTGGAAATGTTGAACAGACCTCAAGGTTTTCCGGTCCTGCCTGAACGCGTTATCGGCGCAAGAGTTCCAGTATGACTGAGCCAAAATGGAGCCCAACACGAAACGCCAGAGCGAGCGCTTTTCCGAACGCTGCTTCAAGCCGCTTCGTCGCGCGAAGATTGCGATTGTCCGGCTTCAGCAACCGCGCTCGGAAACCGCGCTGGAGGCGACTTTCAGCGAAGGTGACTCGCCCCGGTACCCAGGGTCCTTTTTCAGCTTGTCTTGGACACAAAGTTTCACAACGAAGACTGAGAAAACAACCTGTATCGGCGCGGCAAGCAGCACGCGAGGCGGGCCGAGTGAGAGTCACGGATTGCCTGGACCCGGTGAACACTGGTTTGCTTTCCGAAGCGTCCCCCACCGCCAGCGCACCGTTTGTCAGAACAACGTCAACTGTCCCTCATCTCATCCTGACTCATTGCCAGCGCAGCGCGGATGAAGGAAACGAGACGGTCGCGGTCGATCGGTTTGGGGAGCACCACGCGGTCAGTGAAGCGGGGGTCGATCCCTGCATGACCATAGCCACTCGTAAATGCGAACGGAACGCGGCGTCGAACCAGCTCTTCAGCGACCGGATACACCGTTTCGCCGCGCAGGTTCACGTCAAGCAGCGCACAGTCGATTACGGTGTCAGTAGAGATCAGATGGAGCGCGTCTTTGACAGATCCCGCGGGGCCCACCACGACGTAGCCTTCATCCATGATCATGTCTTCCATGTTCATTGAAATGAGCGCTTCATCCTCGACGATCAGAATCCTCTTCGAACTCATGTCTTTTTTCCTTCGATCGGAACACGCATAACGCAGCGCAAGCCTTGGGGTGCAAAACTCAGAGTGTTGTCGCTGTCCAGCTCGTGCCGCAGACCTTGTTCGATCAGCCGGGATCCAAATCCGCGATGCGTCGGCGTCGAGGTGATCGGCCCGCCGGTTTCTACCCAGCTCAGCTTCAATTCGCGGCCACTTGATATGTCCCCAACACGCCATTCGATCTCGATCCGGCCCAGATCGTTGGACAAGGCTCCATAATTTGCAGCATTGGTCGCCAGTTCATGGAATGCCATGCTTAAGGAAACAGCGGCGCGTTCCGGAATGCGCACGCACGGCCCTCTGGCGGTGAACCGCTCGCCGCCTGCAAATCCCGACAAAGCGTTGGCAATGATGTCCTCGAGCTGCGCGCGCGTGCCGTCTGTGCGCCGAGTTCGCGAAGAGTGGCGACGCGGCATGCAGCGAGGACGCGCTTGGTCACTTCGGTGACGACGCAGAGCATGCCGCGCACCGCGCCGTCATCATCGGCCAGGGGGCTATATGAAAAGGTGTGATACGTCTCCTCGGTATAGCCGCTCCGTTGGAGGAAAAGGAGGAGATCCTCGTCCCACGTCGCCTCGTTCCTTTCGAAAACGCTGGCGATACGCGGGCCGATATCGGGCCAGATTTCTTCCCAGACCTTGTCCGAGCGCGCACCAATCGCCCAATCCTCTTGAAGTCCCAAGGTAGGCGCATAGGCGTCATTGCAAAAGAATGTCAGGTCGGGGCCCCAACACATCCACATTGCAAAGCGCGATTTCAGCATCATGCGCACAATGGTTCTGAGACTGGATGACCATTCCGCCTCCGGGCCCAGAGGGGTCGACGCCCAGTCCATAGAACGCATGGTCGCCGCGATCGGGCTCTGTGGCTCAATCCAGTCCGCGCCGGGACGTGGCGCAAAACCCGGTGACGGCATCATGAAAATGGCCCACCGGAGCGCCGCCTGCCGGAAGGCGGGCGCCACAGCCCTCCCCGCGGCGTGAATATCTGCAAGGTGCGTCTCCCGTCATCAGATGTAAAAACGCAAATGTCGTGCATTTGTTCCAACTATCCATGTGCCGTCCGGGTGAAAGCGGCTCAACTCAAAAACCGCCGAGAAACAAGATTGTGCGCCACGACCGAAGGATACTTGCGCCGGGCGGGATTCCGGGTAGGTTTTGAAAGGATATATCTTTTGGGGCTGTATATGATCAGACGGGTTTTCTTTGCGCTCGCTTTGCTTCTGGCGGGCTGTGCGTCAGTCCCCGAGCAGAACTCTTTGCCGCAAACGGTTGCTTCGGCGGTGGGTAATGCCAGCGAGCGTGACGTATTCGCTATCTGGATCGCAGCCCGCGCCGGAGACGGGACCCCGGTTCACTGGGTTTCGGAAGGCGCAGTATATGCCTATCCCACGGGCGAGAAGCTGTTCGGCATGACGGGATTTGACAGTTCACGTGTCATCGGGCCCGAGAGTGACGACGGCGAGATCATGCACCTCACCCGCAAGACCTTCGCTTACACCGATGCTGCTACGGGCGAAATCCTGACTGAATACAAAGGTCAGCAGGTTGTGCCGATCGCCTATCCCTATCAGATCATCCGTTATCAGATGAAAGACGGCCTGATCTTTGCCCGTGTGGAGCAAGGCGCCGAGCCGCGTATCCAGCAGATAGAGGCCAGGGATGGGATCACCTCCCGAAAGGTGGGAGACAGCTGGGTGTTCACCGCTCCGCTTTTTCTGAGTTTCCCCTTGCCAAATGGCGACCAGTACGAAGCCTGGGAGAATTATGACTTCTTCGTCCATCCCGAAGGGAGCGTCAGCGAGACGCACCAGATGACGTGGCAGCGCTTCGGCGACCTTCCACCCTGGGCGGGCGGCGGAAAGGCGATCTACCACCTTCTGAGCTGGCGGGTGGAGTCCGTGGAAGACTTTCCGCCCGCGCTTCTGGAATGGGCGAAGGCCGAAAAACCCATGTGGCTGACGCCGCCCGAAAACCTTGAGGAAATCCGACGACTGCAGAAGGGCGAAGGCGGGCCCGGATGGGGCCAGTAAGTCTCGGTCGCCAGGGCTTTTGAACGACGCTCCAGGTTGTCCCTCATCGATATCAACACAGGCGCATCCAGGCGGCTGATCACAGCCGGCAAACTGTTGTAAACGATCGCAGCTACTGGTTCTGCCGGTCGCAGCAGGAACGCTCATTCGGCCCGAACAGGATTTCGGTCAGCGCGGGCGACAGCGGCGGCAGAAGTTTCTGCGTCCTTCTGACCAGGGTAGGTGCCGCCGCTGGCAGCCCGCGGTCATTGCCGCTCAATGAACTCAATCATTGCCCCGTCGGGCGCACGGATGGAAAATGCCCTGACCGCGCCCAGTCCGGTTCGGACCTCGGCATAAGGCTCGACGGTTATCGGCCAGTCACGCGAAGCGATCTTGTCACGCGCTTCGGATGCAACCGGCACCTCATAAGAGACCGAAAGCCAGCCGAGGTTAGGCGCGTGACAGCGACCTGAGAAATCGCGCCCCTCGAGGCCATCGATTTCGATATACTCCATCCGCCCATATTCTCCGGGTGCCGGATAAAAGATGCCTGCCTTGTACGGAATCTCGGTTGTAAGATTACGGGGGATTCCAAGCGGCATGTAGGTAGGCGTCTTATCAACGTGTGGAGGACCAAACCAGAACCTTCCGAAACCAAGAACATCTTCCATCAGATGGCGCGCAGCTTCCCGGTCGGCCGTCATCTGCATTATGTTGAAGGGCTGGCTGAGCCGCTCGAAGGGCGTGAACCCTTCAAGCGGCGGAGAAATCCGCTCATAAGCTTGCACTTGCAGCCCGTCGGGGCCCTGGAAGACGACGACCTTGAGAACCGAATCTCCGAATTCGAGATCGGTGATCGGGGTATGGGTCCACCATCCGAGTTCGATGGCGTCTGCATAGATCGAGCCCATGTCCCGTGCACGGACCATCAGGGACCAGAAGCACCCCGTATCCCAGGCACGTGAGCCAGGGCGCATCGGCTGCTTTTCGCCCGCGTTGTCGAACCGGACAAGACGCACGAGACCGCCGACCGACCCTGGGGCGCGGAGCACCATTGCTTCGCCTGTTGCTTCCACCGGAAGCCCCAGCGCGGAAAGTTCGGCCGGATCGAGGGCGCCCGCCTCGACGACCTCGTACCCTCCGATCTCCCGGAAGAACTGCGCCGAGCGCGTAATGTCGGTGACGCTGGCAGTGGCCATTACCCACGGCAACTCGGTGACCGGCGAAACACGCGGCGCAGGCGCAGACGTTTCGGCCGGCGCGGCGGCTTCGGCCGATCCGGCACTCGTGCAGGCAGCCAGCGATGCCAGACCAAACGCTGCCATTGCTGCTATCTGCGCGGTAAGCCGTGTCACCTCAGAACCTGTAGCCGAGATCGATGCCATAAGTGAGCGGCTCGGAGGCGTAGGTCGTAAAGGAGCCGGCCGATGTGGCGCGGTAATATTCCTCGTCGGTAAGGTTCTTTGCCCACAGCGCAATTGACCAGCCTGCATCCGAATCATATTTGACGCGCGCATTGGCGAGTGTCGGCCCCTCCACGAGCGCGTGCGGGGGGGAGTTGGCGACGAGGCTCCATGTGTCGTCTTCAAAGCTGATATCGCCCGAGAAAACGATTTCGCCGTTGAGCAAGGGTCGTTTGTACAACGCGCCGAGCGTTGCCTTGTACTGAGGCGCATTCTTGAGCTCGAGACCGAGCGCGCAGGCAATGATCGCAGGATCGTTCGAGGCAACGGTTCCCGCGGGGCAGCCTGCACCATTGTTCGTCAGACCGCGGGCCTGGTCCCCGGTGAGGTCTGTATACTCTGCACTCAGCAGGCCCAGATTGCCATTCAGCTGAAGGTTTTCGGTAATCTGCCAGATACCTTCGACCTCAAGTCCCATGATCTCGGTTTCGTCGACGTTGAAGCGGGTGAAACCAAGCCCCGGAACGGTCGCGCCGATCTGCAGGCCTTCATACTTGTTGAAGAAAGCCGCGGCATTGAGGCGAACTGAATTGTCAAAGAGATCTGACTTCAGCCCGACTTCAAAAGAGTCGAGCGTCTCTTCGTCGACCGGAAGGAAGACCGCTGTTCCGCTGAACGCATCCGGCGACCAACCGCCGGATTTGAACCCTGTGGAGTATTTTGCATAGGTGAGCATCGACGGGCTGAACCGGTAGTCCGCGCCGACCGTGTAGCTGACGTTCTCATAGTCTGCACTGTCGGTGCGGCTGAACGGAAGCAAGAGATTTGCACCTGCAAAATCCTTGCTTTCATCCGTGAACCGAATGCCCGCGGTCAGGCTCAGACTGTCGCTGAGATTGTAAGTTCCCTGCCCGAACAGCGCGACGGAATCAGTTGTCGTGTCGATCTCGAACGGAAACACAAAGACCGTGTCCAGCCCGATATCTTCCGAGAAGTAGTAAGCGCCTACCAGCCAGTCGAGCACGCCGTTGCCGGACTGGCCAAGCGTGAACTCCTGACTGATCTGTGACTGGTCCGTCTGCTGGCGGAACGGTAAGCCGATCCGGGTCGAGAGATTGTCCTCCAGTTCCCGGTAACCCGTGATCGACGTAAAATCGAGGCTGCCGAACGCGCCCTCCAGCGTAGCGGAGATGCCTGTGGACTTGGCGCGCTGGTCATAGGCGGTGAAACACCCGAGCGCAGTTGTGGTCGGCCCGCAGATTGTCCCGGGAAGCGGTTCGATGGTGAAGATGTTGTTGTCGGCGTCGTTGCCCGGGGCTGCCGAATCCGGAATCGGGTCGGACCGGTCAAGTGACTGATCCGCCGAGATCAGGAGGGACCATTCGGGCGTAAACTCCGTATAGAGACTGCCGCGGACGGCAAAGATGTGAAGCCCGCCCAGGTCGTCCGTGCCTTCGGAGGCTCTGGCACCGTTGGGGTTGAGTTCGAAGAATCCGCTGCGTTCGCGCAGCATGGCGGTTGCCCGGACGGCCGTCGACGGGGCGAGTTGCATGTTGGCCGTTGCGCGCAGGTCATAGCGATCCTGGTTGCCAAGGGTCGCGCGCACTTCACCTGAATTCTCGAACTGGGGCCGCACGGAGGTGAGCTTTATGGCGCCGCCGATCGTGTTGCGTCCATACAATGTGCCCTGCGGTCCGCGCAGCACTTCGATCGAGGAGAGGTCGACGACATCGAACAGCGAGCCGACCGAGCGGCCGACATAGACGCCGTCGACATAGACGCCCACAGCCTGGTCCACCGCGCCCCGGCTTTCGTCTTCGCCGACGCCGCGCAGGAAGATCCGCGCCGCGTTCGCCGTGCCCGTATTGGTTGCCATGTTGATGTTGGGGACATGCGCCTGAAGATCGAGAAGGTCGGCGACCTGCTTGTCCTCGAGAAG
Organism: Hyphomonas sp.; assembly: GCA_041744615.1. Classification (GTDB taxonomy): domain Bacteria; phylum Pseudomonadota; class Alphaproteobacteria; order Caulobacterales; family Hyphomonadaceae; genus Hyphomonas. The sequence continues at coordinate 8,257 of JBGTKN010000396.1, forward strand.
TTCAGCATCGAGCGCCGTTACAGCGACCGGCACGTCCTGGAGGTTTTCCTCAACCCTCTGCGCCGTGACCGTAACGGCGCCGAGCCGGCGGGTCTGCGCATCTTCGGCGCCGTCGTCCTGGGCGTGAGCGGTCGGCACAGCCAAACTGCCGATCAGGACAGCGAGGCTCGCGCCGGCATAAAGCGATGGTCTGAAACGCATGGGATCCTCCCGTTGAACCGGCAGAAGTCCGCTCTGCCGCAGGAGCAAATGATATATCTTTTGAAAGGAGGATCAATATGTCCGGTCAAAGTTCTATTCTGGCGCGGACGAGCCTGCCTCCACATTGGGCGCCGGCGCCGTTTGTGTGGGCACCGCAAGGGCAGGAACGAGAACCACTGTAAACTCGCCCCATCCGTTCTCGGTGCGGGCCCTGATAAGGTCGACATATTCCGGGCTCGTCCAGAAGGCCCGGGCGGCTTCCGCGCTTGGCCATCTGGCAATCACGACGCTTTCGAACCCCGGCGTGCCCTCGAGGATCTCCATGCCGCGCGTCAGGGCAACATACTCGCCGCCAAACTTTTCATAGAGAGGCGGAAGCCTGGCGGCATAGCCCTCCATGAACGCCGGCCTGTCGAAGACTTTTCCGAGGACGACCATGTAGACACCGGGATCGGGCGCAACGGTTGCCGCGGGCGCGGGCGACGCCGCGGGGGTCGCACACGCCGAGAGGGCGAGGCTCGTCAGCCCGGCAAAAAGGTGTTTCATCCTGCTCTCCCTGAGAAATATCGAGCCAGCCGCTCGACGTCCGGCAAAGAATATATCATTTGAATACAACAAAGATAGCAACTGAGGACTTCAGGACATGAGCGTCTACCCGACAGCTTCCACGATGGCCTTGTCTGACAAAACGGCGCGCCAGATTTTTGACGAGACCCTCTCGAACCCGGCGCGGGCAAAGTTCGGCTTCGGATCGAAGATCGCGATCGTGAACGTCGACCCGCAGAAGGCTTATACAAGGCCGGATCTCTTTCCGAAGACCGCCTACATCACCGATCCACGTCAGGCTGAACACATCAATGCCATCTCGAAGGCGGCGAGAGCGAAGGGCCTGCCAGTCGTGTGGACGCGGGTATCCTACATGGACAACGCCGCTGATGCCGGCGTCTGGGGCACGCGGACCAACACGCCGGACTCGCTGCAGAATATCCGGCCGGGCAGCGTAAGGCATGAGTTTGACGACCGGCTGGAGATCGATCCGTCTGTAGACGCCATCTATGAAAAGCGGATGCCGAGCGCGTTTTTCGAAACCAGGCTTTCAAGCTTCCTCGTGTGGCACAAGGTCGACACCGTGATCGTCACCGGAGGCTCGACGTCCGGATGCATCCGCGCAACCGCCGTCGACAGCCTCTCGCACGGATACCGGACAATCGTTCCGATCGAATGCGTTGCCGACAAGCATGAAAGCTATCACTTTTCAAACCTGACAGACCTGTTGATCAAATATGCCGATGTCGAACCGGTGCAGGCAGTCTATGACTGGATTGCGGAGTACGCGCCGTGACGCGCGCTGATCCGAACCTCTATGATTACTGGCCATATGAGGGCCGGCCGCGGATCAGATGGCCGGGGGGCAAGAAGCTTGCTTTCTGGATCGCGCCGAACATCGAGTATTACGAGTTCAATCCGCCCGCCAATCCGAAACGCCAGCCCTGGCCGCGGGGCAATCCAGATGTGATCGGCTATTCGCAAAGGACCTGGGGCAACACCGTTGGCCACTGGCGGATGATGGACCTGTTCGACAAGTATGGCCTGCGCGGTTCGATCTCGTTGTCGATCGGACTGATCGACCATCATCCGGAGATCATAGAAGCGGTTGCCGCGCGCGGCTGGGAATTCTTTTCCCACGGCATCTACAATACGCGTTTCAGCTACGACATGGACGAGGCTCAGGAACGCGCGGTGCTGGCCGACTCGGTCCGCGCCGTTGAGCAGGCGACGGGCCAGCGCATCCGGGGCTATCTGGCCCCTGCCCTGACACACACGGAACGCACGCTCGACCTGATTGCAGAACATGATTTCTGGTACAGCTGCGACCTCTTCCAGGACGACCAGCCGCAGCCGCTCAAGACAAAGACGGGCAAGCTCGTGTCACTGCCCTACAGCCTGGAAGTCAATGACGTGATCACCTATTCCGTACAGGGATGGAGCCCGGACCGCTACACCGATATCCTCAAACGTCATTTCGACCAGCTGCTGGAAGAGGGCGGGGCCTCCGGCACGGTCATGTGCATTCCGCTGCATGCCTATCTGGTGAGCCAGCCGCACAGGCTCAGGCCATTCGAAGAGGCGCTGAAACATATCTGTGCGCACAAGGACGATGTCTGGTTTGCGACGGGCGCTGAGATTGCGCGCCATTTTCGTGAGAACTACTGGGACACCTGTATGGCCGACATGACGGCGCGCGGCGTGGTACGGCCCGGCACCGGATTTTCGGAGACGGCAGCCTGATGTCCCTTCCCGACGACTACCTCGCTTATCCCCATCGCCGGCACGGCATGGACAATCCGTTCTATGGCTGGGAACCGGCCGATCGCCGGCCGAAAGCCGTCCTGAAGTCGGGCGGAAAGGCCGTCTGCACGGTTATCGTGCCTTTGGAGTTTTTTCCGCTCGATCCTCCGGCCAGGCCCTTCAAGCATCCGGGCGCAATGGTGACGCCCTATCCGGACCTGCGCCATTACACGACACGCGATTACGGCAACCGCGTCGGCGTGTTCCGCCTGCTGCGGGCTTTTGCCGAAGCCGGCGTGAAGGCAACCTTTGCAGCCAATGCGGCCGTCGTGCGCCGCTACCCGCCGCTGATCGAGGCGGTTGTGACGGGCGGTCATGAACTGGCTGCTCACGGGGTATCGACGGCGCACATCCACCATGACGGCCTGACGATTGAAGAGGAACGTGCACTGATTGAGGACACGCGGCGAGCGCTTCCGGATGCGGTGAGCTGGCTTAGCCCTGCCCGCAATGAAAGCTTCCGGACACTGGAGCTGCTGGCCGAGGCAGGCTTCCATATCTGCCTTGACTGGGAGGCGGATATGCGGCCGCTCGCGCTGAGAACGCCGAGAGGGTCCATGACAGCCCTGCCGAACTATAACGAGCTGTCCGATTTCAAGCTTCTCGTGGAGCGGTCCCAGTCAGAAGATCAGTGGGCGGATCAGATACTTGAGGCAGCCCGCTACCAGGCAGCCTTGCATGAGGTGGAGGGCGCCGGCGCCTTCGCCTTTGTGCTCACGCCTTATGTGGCGGGCCTGCCGTTCCGGATTTCGGCGCTGCGCCGGATGCTCTCAGGGCTCGCCGCGATGCCGGGACTT
>JBGTKN010000397.1:0-3971 GCA_041744615.1 Hyphomonas sp.
CTCGCGCGATGTCTGCACTGATGCGGCAACGTCAGCCCGGCGTTCTGTGACCTGTGCAAGGCGCTCTTCTGCGGAGGCGAGCCGCGCTGTCCATGCGTCCACATCGCGGGCGAGCGCGGCTCGGCGGGCTACCGCCTGTTCTCGGCCGCGTAGCAGGTCTGCCAACTGCCCGCGCGCTTCGGTTTCGGCCGAGCGGGCCGCGCTTAGGTGTTCGCGAGCTGCCGTCAGGGCTGCCTCGAGAGTGGCGTCCTCTTCGGCACCTGCGCCGGGCGTCGTGAGGGCGAGAATGTCGGCGATGGTCGCGAGATCGGCTTCGGCCCGGATCAGCGACTCGGCGCCAGCTTCGCGTTTCAACTGGGTACGCTCGTTGGCCTGCGTCGCCTCGATAGCTGCCGCGCGAGCATCGGTTAGCGTGCGCTGAGCCGGTGCGATGATCTGGCGGAGGTGGCGGAGGTTTTCCTCAGCGCCGAGGCGCGCCTTGCGGCACGCGTCGAGACCTGCGCCGAGTTCATCGCGCTCAGCCTGACGGGCCGCGAGTTCGGCTTGCGCCGCTTCGATCCGGGCCTTTTGTTCGAGACGCGCACCAGCGCTGACCGGCGCATCCGGCGTTCGGATGAAACCATCCCAGCGCCAGAGATGTCCGTCGAGCGAGACGAGTCGTTGGCCGGGCTTCAGACTGGTGAACAGGCGCGCGCCGTCGGCCGGCCTAACGAGGCCGCACTGCGAGAGGCGAGAAGCAAGTTCGCCCGGCGCTTCGACGAATTTCGACAAGGGATCGGCGCCTTCGGGCAGCGCCAAGGTCGGCAGTGCAGCCCCGCTCCAGAATAATGCGGCGGTTCGGTCGGTAGAAGCTTCGATATCGTCGCCAAGGGCAGCTGCGACCGCTTTTTCGTAACCGTCCCGTGTGCGTAACCGGTCCAGAACAGGCGGTGCGGCGGATGGATCAGAACGTCGCATCAGACGCGTGAGGCCTTCAATCTCGGCTTCAAGCGCGCGCACGGCATGGCTGGCTGCGTTGAACGGCGGCTCAGCTTCCCCTTCGGCGACGCGCGCACGGGCAAGCTCCGCTTCGGCGAGTTCGACGGCGCGCTCTGCGTCACCCAGCGCGATCTCCGCCTCGGCTTCGGCATTCTTGGCCTGCCGCAGATGAAGCAGATTGATACCCGCATCTTCGAGCCCGGTCATTTCCGCGCGCAGGCGCGTGATCTCGGCCGTCAGGTGATCCTTGCGGCGCGATTGCGCTGCGGCGTTCTCTTCGGCGGCGCGGCGCCGGGCACGCAGTTCGGACAGGCGTTGTTGCGTATCATCCGCCGTACGCTCTGCCTCGGCGAGACCGGCGCGCGCTTTTTCCAGCGCCGCACGGGCGTCCCTCTCTAGTCGGGTTGCCAGTGCGGCATCTTCCTGCGGCAGGCCGGCTAGTTCGTCCTGCGCTTGCGCAAGCGCGGCAGCGGCTTCCTCACGCGTAGTCGACTCGCGGTTGAAGTCGATGGCGAGGCGCAGCGATTCGGCTTCGAGGCGGGCATGCGACTCGGCGGCGATCCGGTGCTCGGTCTCAAGCTTTGCCAGTGTGATGCGAGCCTGGCCGAGACGCGCGGCGACATCCATTTCCGTTTCGCGCAAGGGCGCGAGGCCTTCGCCCGCGTTGATCCTTTCCTTCTCGCGCATTGCATCTTCGCGGGAGAGGTCCTCTACCCGGCGCTTAAGAGTTTCGAGCTGGGCCCTTGCGGTTTCTGCGGCAACCCGGGCTTCGGCCCAGCGCAGATGCGCCACGAGCGCATCGAGCGCCTGGATTTCTTCAGTCAGCTTGCGATATCGGCGCGCCTTCGCAGCCTGCCGTTTCAGGCTGCTCAGTTGGCGTTCAACTTCGGCGGATACTTCCGCGAGTCGCTGGAGGTTCGCTTCGGCGCCGTCGAGCTTGAGTTCCGCTTCATGCCGCCGGCTGTTGAGGCCGGAGATTCCGGCGGCCTCTTCGAGAATGCGGCGGCGGTTCTGCGGTTTCGAGCCGATCAACTCCGAAATCTGGCCCTGTCGCACGAGGGCGGGGGAGTTGGCGCCCGTGGAGGCATCCGCGAACAGAAGCTGAATGTCCTTGCCACGAACGGTCCGACCATTGATGCGATAGCTGGAGCCTGCGCCACGTCGCAGCTTGCGCTCGATCTCGAGTTGGTCCGAACCATTGAACTCGGGCGGCGCGGTGCGCATGGCATTGTCGAGCACGAGCGTGACCTCGGCGGTCTCCCGCGCCGGACGCCCGTCTGCACCGTTGAAAATGAGATCGTCCATCTCACCGCCGCGCATCGCCTTGGCGGAGTTGGCCCCCATCGCCCAGCGCAAGGCTTCGAGCAGATTGGACTTGCCGCAGCCATTGGGTCCGACAATGCCGGTCAAGCCCGGCTCGATCGGCACAGTCTGCGGGTCTACAAACGACTTGAAGCCGGCAATGCGAAGCTCAGTGATCTGCATGCCGGGGCCTCATCCTTACTGCACGCCTTTTTCGGCCAGCAGGGCGTCGATCTGCTTCGAGAAACCTTCAAGGGTGCGAAAGTCGCCTTCGAAATTGCGCTTCTTGCCGTCCAGAATGAAGGTCGGTGTGCCGTTGACGCCGAATTCTTCGGCCGACTGGTACACGGCCGCGAGCTGGTCGCGGTAGGTCTTGTCGGCCATGCAGGAATCGAATGCGGCGTCTGTCTCGATGCCGTGACGCTTTGCCAGGGTTTTCAGCATGCCACCAAGCGCGCCGACATTGGCGGCCTGGACGATGCCTTCCTGATTTGCGAACAGATCATCGACGACGTCGAAATAACGATCTGCCCCGGCGCAGCGTGCCACGACATACGCCGCCACATCGGCGTTGCCGTGGATCGGGAATTCGCGGAACTCGAAACTCACCTTGCCGGTCGCGACATACTTCTCTTCGAGCCCGGGGAAGACTTCCTCATGCCAGTATTTACACGCAGGGCATGTGGGCGATGCGTACTCGATCAGCGTGATCGGCGCATTCGGGTCGCCTTTGATGTGGCCGAGTACGCCCGCAGACGCTGCCGGCGCGCCGGGTTTGGGTGTGGATGCGCCGTCACCGCTCGCTGCGCCGCAGGCAACGACTGCCAGTACGGGAAGAGCCAGTAGGGCCAAACGCCGGGAAATAGATGCCATGGTCATAAGCCTCGCGTTAAGGAATGAGTCGCGCCGGTTGCCAAATGGTTAAGAAATCTGGGCCGACCGTTTACTGTTCCGCCGATAGCACAGCCTTACCCAAGGCAACAAATGCGGCGCGCAGGCGGGGATTCTCGATACGATTGGCGCCAGATTCAAGAGCGGCGGCCTCATCCGGCGTCAGCGGGCGCGCTTTGGGGCGATAAATGACGGTTTCGGCGCCTCGCTGGATGGGGCCCTGTACGATGCGGATACCGGTGATATCGCCCCCGGCGGCAACAGACACGCGCTGGCGAATCGTCTCCGATTGGTGCTGCACCAAAGGCGCAGCCTGGGGGATCACGCGCAGCGTCAGGATGCGCCCTTCCTTGGTGGCGCTGATCTTTTCCGGATGCGAGAATTTGTAGAGTTGTTCACCGGCGATCTCCCGCCACCGCGCCTGCAGCAGCTTAAGGGGGGGCAGCTTGGCGGCACCTGACTTGCGGCCCACACGGTCGGCCGCGAGCGCTACCGCCTTCATCGGCGGACGCAGCGCCCGGGCTCGTGTATAGCGCAGCTTCACCAGCGCGCGGGCCTCTTCGAGCGGGTCGAGGGTTGATCTTGTTACCATGATCGCAAATCTGCACGGCTTCTGAGGCGAGGAAAAGCCATGCGCGGGAAAAGTGACGGGGCGCTTGCCGGAATGGTGCCGGAATTGCTTGCGTGGTTTGACCACTCGGCAAGGACGCTGCCTTGGCGCGACCCGCCGGGCGTGCGGCGCGATCCCTACCGCGTCTGGCTTTCCGAGATCATGCTGCAGCAGACCACCGTGCCGCATG
>JBGTKN010000398.1:0-1572 GCA_041744615.1 Hyphomonas sp.
GCCATCGAAGCCGCCGGCATCCCCATTCTGGGCACCGCCCCCGATAATATCGACCTCGCCGAAGACCGGGAACGCTTTGCCGACCTCATCGATCGTCTCGGCCTAAAGCAGCCCGAAAACGGCATTGCCCGCTCCGCCGAAGAGGCTGTCGCCGTCGCCACACGCATCGGCTATCCCGTCCTCATGCGTCCGAGCTACGTGCTCGGCGGCCGCGCCATGGAAATAGTCGAGACGCAAAGCCAGCTCGAAACCTACATCCGCGAAGCCGTCATCGTCTCCGGCGACAGCCCGGTCCTCATCGACCGCTATCTGCGTGATGCCATCGAAGTCGATGTCGATGCCATCGCCGATGCCGACACCGTCCATGTCGCCGGTGTCCTGCAACACATCGAAGAGGCGGGCGTCCACAGCGGTGACAGCGCCTGCTCGATCCCGCCCTACAGCCTGCAAGACGATATCATCGCCGAAATCGAACGCCAGACCGCACTCCTCGCTCGCGCGCTCACTGTCCGCGGCCTCATGAACGTCCAGTTCGCCGTCAAGGATGGCCAGGTCTATCTGATCGAAGTCAATCCCCGCGCCAGCCGCACCGTGCCTTTCACCGCCAAAGCCACCGGCATCCAGCTCGCCAAAGTCGCCGCCCGCGTCATGGCCGGCGAAGCCTTGTCCAGCTTCGATTTCACACCGCGCAACACCGGTCAGCACATTGCCGTCAAGGAAGCAGTTTTCCCCTTCGCACGCTTCCCCGGCGTCGATCCCGTCCTCGGACCGGAAATGAAGTCCACAGGCGAAGTCATGGGAATCGATCTCGATTTTGCCACGGCCTTCGCCAAGGCCCAGCTCGGCGCCGGTACTATCCTCCCCCAGTCTGGCACCGTGTTCATCAGCCTCAAGGACGGCGACAAGGAGCAGATCATCCCCGCCGCGCAAGACCTGATCTCGCTCGGCTTCGCGCTCATCGCCACCGACGGCACGGCCCGTGTCCTCGAAGCCGCCGGCATCACCGTAAGCCAGGTCAACAAGGTCGCCGAAGGCCGCCCGCATATCGTCGACCGCATAAATGATGGTGAAGTTGCGCTGATCTTCAACACCACCGAAGGTTTGCAATCACTCCGGGACAGCCAGTCCATCCGCGCCTCGGCACTTTACGGCCGGGTTCCCTATTTCACCACCGCCGCCGCCAGCATCGCGTCCGTCGCAGCAATTGGTGCTCTTCGGCGTCAGCCGCTTGAAGTGCGGCCCTTGCAGTCCTATCATAGCTAGTCCCGGGTCGCACGGCCTCGCATCAAGCCAGTCTGGCAAAGTGCGGCGCTGTCGGCCCGGCTTTTCGGCTTTTGGCGCCAAAAACGGCATTCCGCCGGCCAAAGCCCGTTTTGAGGAAGGTTGAGTAAACGCTCATGGCAACGATGGATAAGGTGCCGATGCTGGCCACCGGTCATGCAATTCTCGTGGAGACCCTGCGCCGCCTCAAGGAGGAAGAGCGCCCGGAAGTCGTCGAGGCGATCGAAGTCGCCCGCGCCCACGGCGATCTTTCGGAAAATGCCGAATATCACGCCGCCAAGGAGCGTCAGG
>JBGTKN010000399.1:0-2494 GCA_041744615.1 Hyphomonas sp.
GGCGGCGTCGGGAAATCCGGGCAGGCTCATACCGCGTTCACCGGAATCTTGATGTAGCTGACGCCGTTATCCTCGGGCTCGGGCAGGCGCCCGCCACGGATGTTCACCTGAACCGAAGGCATGATCAGCTTGGGCATGGCCAGGGTCTTGTCCCGCCCGGTTCGCATCGCGACGAATTCGTCTTCGGAAACACCGTCCTTCACATGGACGTTTTCCTCGCGCTGCTGCCTGACCGTGGTTTCCCAGGCATAATCGTCGCGGCCAGGCGCCTTGTAATCATGGCACAGGAACAACCGCGTCTCGTCGGGCAGAGACAGCAGCCTGCGGATCGAGTGAAACAACTCGTGCGCGTCGCCGCCCGGGAAATCCGCCCGCGCGGTTCCGAAGTCCGGCATGAATATCGTGTCGCCGACGAACGCCGCATCGCCGATGACGAAGGCCATGTCGGCCGGAGTATGTCCCGGCACATGCAGCGCGATCCCTTCGAGCTCGCCCACCTTGAACGTCTCGCCATCGTCGAACAGCTTGTCGAACTGCGAGCCATCGCGTTCAAAATCGCTCCCGGCGTTGAACAGCTTGCCGAAAACCTCCTGCACTTTGATGATGTCGCGCCCGATCGCCAGCTTTCCCCCGAGCTTTTCCTGCAGATAGGGAGCGGCGGAAATGTGATCGGCGTGGGCGTGGGTCTCGATAAGCCACACCACTTTCAGATTGTTCGAAGCTATGTATTCAACGATGCGGTCTGCGGATCCGTTCGAGGTCCGCCCCGAAGCCGCCTCGAAGTCGAGCACCGAGTCGATTATCGCGGCTTCGTCCGTTTTCGGGTCATGCACGACGTAAGAGACGGTATTGGTCGCTTCATCGAAAAAGCCCGCAATCGAGGGGCGCAGACACCTTTCCTCCTGGGCGCGCCGGACCTGCTCCGCAGCCAGGGCGAGTGAGCGATCATCGGTCATCTATTCTTCTCCACTTGATTACATAAAGTGAGTATATGTATTGCAATCCAAGTGTCAAGTGCTATGCGGTGCGGGATGGAGCGAGACACGATGAATGAGGTACACCGCGCGCCCGGACCTGGCGCAGGCTTGCGCATAGGGGATGCCGCTCCCGATTTTTCGGCACGAAGCACTGCAGGCGATGTGCGCCTCTCGGATCACCGCGGCCGCTGGCTGGTGCTCTTCTCCCATCCTGCGGATTTCACGCCGGTATGCACCACCGAATTCGTAGCCCTGGCCGGCGCAGCAGGCGAGTTCGCGCGGCGCGGATGCGATCTGATGGCGCTTTCGGTCGACAGCCTGTTCTCCCATTTCGCCTGGCTTCGGATGATACACGATCGGTTCGGCGTCGAGATCCGGTTCCCGATCCTGGAGGACCCCACATTGGTGATCGGGCGCGCCTTTGGGATGGTGTCTCCGGACGACAATGACAGCGCAACGGTCCGCACGACGTTCTTCATCGACCCGGAGGGTACGATCCGGGCGATGACCTGCTACCCGGCCAATGTGGGGCGCTCGACCCCGGAGATGCTCCGGACGCTGGATGCGCTCCAGGCTGTCGACAGCGGGCCTGTGCTCGCGCCGGCAAACTGGGAGCCCGGACAAAACCTCTTGCGCCAGCCGAGTGCAAAACTCGACGATGTGTTTGCTGCCAAGAACCAGACCGATTGGTTCTTGGGCGAAGTGAAGGATAAGCCGCGAAAATGAGCGAGGACGATATTGTTGAAGCGCTCAAGGCTGCCGGACACCCGGTTCGTTTCCGCATCCTCCGGGCGCTGACCGGAACCGAGCGCAATGTCGGCGAACTCGACGAGGTCGCGGAAATTGGTCAGCCTTCGCTGTCTCAGCAATTGGCGGTGTTGCGAAATGCAGGTCTCGTCGAGACGCGCAAGGAAGCAAAGCTTGTATTCTATCGGCTGAACGAGGCTGCATTCGCTGAGCTGTCGGATTTGTTTGGCGATCTGGTCGGGTTGATATCCGAGGAACCGCCCAAGCTCCGGCTGCCTGCCCCGGGCGTTGCCAATTTTGCTCGGCTCACCTGAACGCCAACTTGGCTCCATCACGAAGCACTGGCTGTCGAGCCAGAGATGATTGAGTTTCCAAGCCTGCTTGGATGGATAAGCGACGAAGTTAAGTCATCGCGGGCGTAATCTGTGTGCAGCGTAATTTGTGCCCTGTCGAAGAACTGGACAAGATTGCACCCGGAAGAGGGCGGTTGCGGCCGACATCCAGTTGATCGCAGGCAAGCTCGCAGCACCGGCTGAGCTGGGCACCCTTCTGTTCCGCATCGCAAGAAGCAAATCCCGCAGGGCGCACGCAGCCTCCGGCACTGCCCCTCAAATGTTGCCCAAAGCTGAAGTGGGGTGGTGCGCCCGGCAGGACTCGAACCTGCTGCCTCAAGATTAGAAGTCTCGCGCTCTATCCAGATGAGCTACGGGCGCGCACGGCGGGGCATTAGCGCGGGATTGCGCTGACGCCAATCGGAGATAAAACGAACG
>JBGTKN010000400.1:0-3732 GCA_041744615.1 Hyphomonas sp.
ACAACTTTCTCGAACGCCGCCCGCATCGGCGCGAGGTCGCCGATCTGGCTGCCGATGTGCACGTCCACGCCCACGGCCCTGATGCCCGGCAGACGCACTGCCTCGGCGTACAACGCTTCGGCCTCGCCCCACGGCACGCCGAACTTGTCGCCGGATTTACCGGTGGAAATGTTGGGATGTCCGCCGGCGGCCACGTCCGGGTTCACGCGCAGCGCAATCGGCGCCTCGCGTCCAAGCCGCGCCGCGACTTCCGAGAGAAGTCGCAACTCGCCCGCGCTCTCGACGTTGAACTGGTGGATCCCCTGCTCGAGCGCCAGCGCCATTTCGGCCGCCGTCTTGCCAACGCCGGAGAACACGATCCGCGAAGCCGGAATGCCGGCCTTCCGCGCACGGAGCAGTTCGCCGCCGCTGACCACATCAGCTCCGCACCCCTGCCCGGCCAGCGTCGCCAGTACCGCGAGATTGCCATTCGCCTTCACCGAATACGCGATCAGCACGCTCTGCCTACGAAACGCATCGGCGATCACCTGCGCATGGCGCACCAGCGTGGCACTCGAATAGACATAGCACGGCGTGCCGACCGCCGAAGCGATGACATCAAGGTCCACACCCTCGCAGTGAAGGCGCCCCCCGGAATAAGTGAAATGGTGCATCCTTGCTCCGGGGCTAGTCGAGGTCGCCGAGGCCGCCTTCGTTGACGTCGCCGGACGGTTTTGATTGTGGCACTTCCCCGCCCCAGTCATTCTCCGTTAGCCCCTCGGCCGGATTGTCGCTGACCGGCACTGCCACATCCACAGGATCCGGCTCACCCGAAGCAATCTGCGTCACGACCGGATCGGCGAGCGGCGTCTGGCAGGCAGCCAGCGTCAGCGCCGCCAGCCCAAGGAGAACATACCGCGCGCTCATCAGCGGCTACCCGGACCGCCGAGGAGTTCGTCTTCGGCCTCCTCGTCGGGCGTAGACGAGGGCCGCGGCGGAAGCGGGGGCAGGTTCTTGGACTGGGCATCCGGCAGGGTCGCCGGGTCGACACCGCTCGGATTGCCGATAAGCGGATCAGGGCGCTGCAGGGGGCCGGTCAAGCCGCAGGCCGATACAGCGCCCAGAAGGACAAGCGCCGCAGCGGCGCCGAAAAGCCGTTTCATTGTCATCACTCCAGTCGAAGTCTCTGTTTCCACTGTGCCACTTGTTCCGCAACGCGAACAGGGCTTGTGCCGCCATAAGATGTCCGGGATGAGGCAGACGCCTCCACCGTCAGCACATTGAAAACATCTTGGGTGATTGAGGAATGCACCTTTTGCAGGTCGCCTAGCGGAACAGCCGCCAGTTCAACGCTCTTTTCCTCGGCAAGAGCAACGATCCGTCCGGTCACATGATGGGCCTCCCGAAATGGCAGGCCAAGCTCGCGCACCAGCCAGTCGGCGAGGTCCGTCGCCGTCGAATACCCCCTCCCGGCCGCCGCCCGCATCGCGTCCGGCTTGAAGCGGATCGTCTCGATCATGCCCGTCATCGCCCGGGCGCAGAGGTCAAACGTGTCAAACGCCTCGAAGGTCAGCCGCTTGTCGTCCTGCAGGTCCTTGGCATAGGCCAGCGGCAGCGCCTTGATCGCCCCCTGGAGCGCCGAGAACAATCCCGTGATCAGCGAGGCCTTGGCCCGGATCAGCTCGGCCGCATCCGGATTGCGCTTCTGAGGCATGATAGAGGACCCCGTCGACCATTCGTCCGGCAGCTGCGCAAAGCCGAATTGCGGGCTGGTCCAGAGCACGATCTCTTCCGCCAGCCGAGACAGGTGGGTCGCTGCGATCGACAGCGTGCTCAACGCCTCCAGCGCAAAATCACGTGAACCAACGGCATCCAGCGAGTTCGCCATCGGCCTGGCAAAGCCGAGCGCCTCGGCGGTCATGTCCCGGTCGATCGGAAATCCTGTTCCGGCCAGCGCCGCTGCCCCGAGCGGACACTCGTTGAGCCGCACGGCGCAATCAAGCAGCCGGGAGCGGTCCCGCTCCAGCATCTCGGTATAGGCGAGCAGATGATGGCCCAGCGTCACGGGCTGCGCCGTCTGCAGGTGGGTAAAGCCCGGCATGTAAGTGGCGGTATGCTCCCCGGCCCGGCGCACCAGCGCCGCCTGGAGGGCCGTTACCAACTGGCTTGTTCCGTCCAGCGCTCCGCGCGTCCACAGCCGGAAATCAGTCACCACCTGGTCATTGCGCGAGCGCGCGGTGTGCAGGCGGCCGGCGGGCTCACCGATAAGTTCCTTGAGGCGCGCCTCGACATTCATGTGAATGTCTTCCAGCTCGCGCCGGAATGGAAAAGTTCCCGCCCGCATCTCGGCGGAGACCGCATCGAGCCCTGCCTGGATCGCCTCGTTGTCGGCTGCGCTGAGGATGCCCATTTCGGCCAGCATGTCGGCATGCGCCCGGCTTCCCGCGACGTCTTCCTCCCCCATCCGGCGGTCGATATCGAGCGAGGCATTGATCTCGTTCATGATCGCCGACGGTGTTGCGGCAAAACGGCCACCCCACATTGTCTGGCCTTTACCCGGATTCATCGCCATATCCCTCGCAACCTGCCGCACGGAGACAACGCCCCGCATGTTCCGCTATGTCTTTTCCGGGCTCTTTCTGGTCGCCCTTGCCGCCATTGTCTATGTGCTGATCAGCGCATCCGGAGGCAAGCAGGTCTCGACCCCCCTGGAGCGATATGCGGTCGGCACGCTGCAGAAACTGGACTTCTCCCTCGCCGGCCAGTCCATCCCCGACGGCACGTTCGACAATGCCGCCGGCGCCGAAGTCACGCTCGCCAGCTTCCAGGGCCGGACGATCCTCGTGAATTACTGGGCGACCTGGTGCGCCCCTTGCGAAAAGGAGATGCCCGCGCTGGGCGCCCTACAGGCTGCGCGCGGCGGCGACGCGTTCGAAGTGGTTGCGATCAGCATCGATGCCGACGAAGACGTCGACTATGCCAAGCGCCGCCTCACGGAACTCGGCGCCGCCAACATCGAATTCCGCCATGCCCCGCTCGACCGGGGCGACATCGTCTACGGCGCCAATGTCCAGGGTTTCCCAACGACGATCCTCTACGGCCCGGACGGCACTGAGATTGCCCGCATGTCCGGTGAGGCAGATTGGGCCGCGTCCGAAGCTGTGCAGTTCATCGACGCCGCCCTACGGCAGGTTGGCGAGCGCTAGTTTTATCTTTGACAGCGCCAGCGCCATCTCGCCGTCCGGCGCGGGCGTCGCTTCCGGCACCGGGCCCCGGCGCGGCCACATCCGGACCAGAAGCTCGAGCTCAAGGCGGAGATCGCTGTATATGTCCGCTTCCTGCGCAGCCACGATGTCGCGAGCCGTGACCGCGAGCCCGTAAGCTGTCTGATAGGCTTCCGCGTCGGAGATCGTCCCTGCCGTCGCCCCGGCCTCATAGGCCACGCCCAGCGACTTCATCAGGAACTCGGTGGTTTCCTTGACATTGCCAGTCGCATTCGGACGCAGCGCCGCGAGCATCGCGTCCATCGCCGCCCGCGCTGCGTCATCCTGCGGAGCAGCCCTGACGGCAGCGATCGGCGCCGCGTCAAATCCCAGCGTATCGAGACCTACCATTAATCCGGGGTGCGCCTGCGCGTCCAGATGTCCGGCATGCACCGCACCGGCGTCTTCTTCGCCAGCCCGGAACAGGGCGGCCGCCGAGACCGCATGCGCATAGGCAAGTGCCGCGCGCTGAGACGCCGGCAAGCCCGAC
>JBGTKN010000401.1:0-4547 GCA_041744615.1 Hyphomonas sp.
AGACCTGTTTGCGCCCGAGGCCGGCCACCGGTCCGGCTTCGCGGTCGGGCGCGACGACGGGCAGGAATGGCTGATGAACTGCCCCGGCGCCCTCGGCATGGCGCGCGATGACGCACCGGACACCGGCAACACCGAAATCTACATCCCGCTCCAGTCGCGCCGCTATCTGGACCGGAACTACACGATCTTCGGCCGCGTCATTGCCGGGATGGACCATATCCACCGCCTGGCCCGCGTTGATCCGTTTACGGAGGAGGAGACCAATGCGCTGTTCGGCGAGGACGAGCCTCTCGCCTACCAGATGGCGCAATACCGGCGCTCGAACCTCAGCTTCAACTACATCACTTCCGCAAAGCTCGCCTCGAACATTCCCGAAGCCGACCGCCCGTCTTACGAAGTGATGGACACCGCCTCCGCCGACTGGGCCGCTCTCAAGGAGTCCAAACGCGATTATTCGGGAATCGCTGCGTTTGTCGCCCCGTCGGTGAACAAGCTGGATATCTGCTCACTGCCGGTTCCGGCGAGACTGGTAGAACCCACACAACCCTAGAGTGTCGTAGCCTCAGCTCTTTGTCTCTGCGCCACGAAACCGGGAAGACGAACAACAATTGGTCGAGCGCGAGCTCCCGCACCAACCTTACGCATTTATAATCTGCCCCATTTCCTACAGGATTCAGGGCTTTAGTTCGCCCCAACTCCGCCCCGCTCAGAAACCCGTTTGGCCCCGCCTTGCCAGTTTCAGGGCGCCATAGTTTCGTCAGATTCAGGCGAGGCGGAAGGCTGCGGGGCAAGTGACAATGGCGTTCGAAGGCAAGGCACAGGTCGCGGAGAAGCCCGCGGAATTTGAAGCGCGTCAGACAGGACGGCGCTGTTTCGTCATCCTTCCCTACGCGGCGCCGAGCACACCGGATGGCCCGGTGATCGACTTCGACGCGGTCTTCCACGAGATTATCCAGCCGGTCGCCGAGGACCTTGATCTCGACTGTATCCGATCCGACCGGGTCAGCCGGTCGGGTCTCATCCACCGCGAGATGGTCGAGAACATCATCGATTCCGATGTCGTCATCGCCGACATCTCGCTCGGCTCGCCGGACATCTTCTTCGAGCTCGGCATCCGCCAGGCCGCGCGGCGCGCCGGCACGGTCGTCATGTGCCACTCCGGCACCGGCGAGGACTTCAACATCACCGGCGTGCGCGCGCTCGACTATGAACTGCCGCCTGAAGGCGCGCCGGCCCGCGCGCAGATCCTTGCCGATTGCCGCGCGCTTCTGCGCACCCACATCAAGAACAGCCTCGACAACCGCGCGACGGATTCGATCGTCCACTCGCTGATACCCGGCATCAACATCCGCCTGCCGGATCGTCCGCTCCCGGAGCGCCGCTACCATATCTACAAGCTCGGCCTCGCCGGCATGACCGGGCCGAAGGCGGCACGCCAGATCGAAATCGTGACCGGCGACATTGCCGACGTGGATGATATCGACGTCTGGGTGAACCCCGAGAACAGCCGCATGGAATTGGCCCGCCTACACGACAGCTCCATCTCCGCCACGATCCGCTATCTAGGCTCGCGCCGCGACCGGCACGGCTTCGTGCGCGATGACGCGATCACACGCCTGCTGCGCAGCAAGGTGGGCACCAATCACCGCACCGGGATCGAGCCGGCAACGACGATGCTGACGCGCGCCGGGGCGTTGGCGCGCAACAACAAGGTGAAGCTCCTGGTCCATGTTGCCGCCCACCAGGGCGAGCCTGGGCGCGGCTACCAGCTGATCGGCGCCTACCGCAAATGCGTCACCAATGCGCTCGCGGCGGTCGATGCGCAGAATGCCGGTTTCGGCGCCAAGATGAATTCGAAGTCGGCCCTCAAGTCCGTGCTGATCCCCCTGTTCGGCACACGGTCTTCGGGCGAATCGCCCCATGAGCGGGTGCAGGGCCTGATCCACGCCGCGCACCAATACCTGCTCCACTCGGCTGACACCAAGATCGAGCGCGTCGCCTTTCTCGCCTGGACGCAGGTCGATCTCGAACTCTGCCAAGCCGCCCTCCACCGACTCGGCCTGAAGCCGGCGGGCGCGCCGAGGGGCCCCGGAAAGGCCTGAAAGGCGCGGTAAATTCCCTCCACAGGCGACTTCATGTTGTGCAATTCGCTGAGTGCGGCGAAGTGCACATCTTGCGGCGTTAACGAATTTTAAGCACTATATGTGGTGTCTAAGCGCCATACACGGCCCGCTTATCTGAAGGAGTTTCCCATGGCTGACGGCAATGCAAACGTTCCCGGCCTGCTCACCCCGAGCCATGCCTACAAGCCGTTCCGCTATCCCTGGGCTTACGAGTTCTGGAAGAAGCAGCAGCAGGTCCACTGGATGCCGGAGGAGGTGCCCCTCGGCGAGGACTGCAAGGACTGGGCGGTCAAGCTCTCGGACGCCGAGCGCAATCTGCTGACCCAGATCTTCCGCTTCTTCACCCAGTCGGATGTCGAGGTTGGCGCCAATTACATGACCAACTACATGCCGCGCTTCAAGCCGGTGGAAGTGTCGATGATGTTGGCGTCGTTCTCCAACATGGAGACGATCCACATCGCAGCCTACGCCCTGCTGCTCGAGACGATCGGCATGCCGGATTCGGAATTCTCGGCCTTCATGGAGTACAAGGAGATGTCGGCCAAGCACGACTATCTCGGCCAATTCGGATGCGAGACCAACGAGGACATTGCCGTCTCGATGGCGGTGTTTGGTGCGTTCACGGAAGGTCTGCAGCTGTTTGCTTCCTTCGCGATGCTGATGAACTTCCCCCGCTTCAACAAAATGAAGGGCATGGGCCAGATCGTCACCTGGTCGATCCGCGACGAGAGCCTGCATTGCGAAGGCATGATCAAGCTGTTCCATACTTTCTGCTCCGAAACCGGAGTGATGACGGACGAACTGCGCGAGAAGATCCGCGAGTGCTGCCGCACCGTGATTGCGCTGGAAGACAAGTTCATCGACCTCGCCTTCGAGATGGGCCCGGTCGAAGGCATGACGCCGGCAGACATCAAGAACTATATCCGCTACATCGCCGACTGGCGCCTCGGCCAACTGAAGCTTGAGCCGATCTACGGCATCGACAAGCATCCGCTGCCTTGGCTGTCGGAAATTCTTAACGGTGTCGAGCACGCCAACTTCTTCGAGCAGCGCGCGACGGAATATTCCAAAGGCGCCACGAAGGGCGACTGGCACGGCGACGACGGCGTCTGGGGCCGCTTCGACGAACGCCGGAAGAAGGCTGCCGCGAGCGTCCCGGCGGAGTAGGGTTTTCCTCGCGAAGGATTACACTGTCCCCTCCCCGTGCTTCGCGCGAGGAGGGGACAGTTCCGTCTGTTCTGAAAGCTTACCTCACCCAGCAATGCGACAACTCCGTTCCCATCTTGGGGAGCGGAAGGGTGGGGAGAGACGCCGTGCGAGCCACCATTTGCCCCCGCGCTCCGGCCCGGCTAGTGTCCGGCCTGAGATGAGCGCTGACGATTCCTCCACAGGCGATGACGCCTCCGCCTCCCTATTCGGGGACGCGGCGCATGCGCGGGCCGGCGCGTATGAGGTGCTGGCCCGAAAATACCGTCCGCGCCGGTTCGAGGACCTGATCGGCCAGGAGGCGATGGTGCGCACGCTCTCGAATGCGTTCGAGACCGGCCGCATCGCCCACGGCTTCATGCTGACCGGCGTGCGGGGCGTCGGCAAGACTACCACCGCCCGCCTTCTCGCACGCGCGCTGAATTTCGAGCCGATGGAGGCGCCGAAAGGCAGGAAGGCGAAGACCGAGTCCGGCCCCTCGATCCAACTCGACCCGCCGGGCGTGCACTGCGCAGCGATCATGGCGAGCCGGCACCCGGATGTGCTGGAACTCGATGCTGCCTCCCGCACCGGCGTAGCCGACATGCGCGACCTGCTCGATTCGTCCCGGTACGGACCGGTTTCAGCGCGCTACAAGGTCTATATCATCGACGAAGTGCACATGCTGTCGACGGCGAGCTTCAACGCGCTGCTGAAGACTCTGGAAGAGCCCCCGCCGCACCTGAAATTCATCTTCGCGACGACCGAAATCCGGAAAGTGCCTGTGACGGTTCTCTCGCGCTGTCAGCGGTTTGACCTGAAGCGCCTGGACACGCCGCTGCTGGCGCAGCACCTCGCCGGAATCGCGAAGCAGGAGAAGGCGAAAGTTTCGGAAGAAGCGCTCGCCCTTGTCGCCCGCGCCGCCGAAGGCTCGGTTCGCGATGCGCTGTCCCTGCTCGACCAGGCGATTGTCCAGACGCCGGATGGTGAAGTCTCCGGCGCTGCCGTCCGCGACATGCTGGGCCTTGGCGACCGGACGCGTCTCTTTGACGTGTTCGAAATGGCCATCACCTCCGATCCCAAGGGCGCGCTATCAGAGCTGAAAGACCAGGTTGCGGGCGGCGCCGATCCGGCGGTCGTGCTGAAAGACCTGATGGATATTGCCGCCGACGTCTCCGTCGCGCAGGCGACCGGTGATGGCTGGGTGCCGGCTGGCCCCGCCGATTGGGCAAACCGCAC
>JBGTKN010000402.1:0-4542 GCA_041744615.1 Hyphomonas sp.
AGCTCGCGGGCAAGGCCGGCGGAGGCGGTGGTGTGGTCGATCACGGTCATACCGGCGCCAAGGCTCGGCTCGAACGCGTCGAACACGGCGCGCACGTCCGGATCATCACCAAGGCACATCAGGACGAACTCTGCTCCGAACACGGCGGACGCCGGATCCTTCGCCGCCTCGCCCCGGTGCACGCCGCTCCAGGCGGCGGATTTGGCCGCCGTGCGGTTCCAGACACTGACCTGATGGCCGGCGCGGGCGAGGTGGCCCGCCATGTGGTACCCCTTGACCCCTAGGCCGAGAAATGCGGTGCGCGCCATGAGTGTCTCCTTTTGGGACGGCTTTCCGGACGGCAATAGATGCAATTTCATCGAAATCCCACCCCTCGCCGAAGCGTGGGTTTCACCATGACCTGATACACGATGATCTCCGTCAGAAGGACAGGAACCAGGACGATGGCTTACGCCACGACCCACCGGCAACCCGCAGGCAGAATGCCTGCACCACCGGCCCGCAAGATGGGCACGTGGAAGATGGCGTATGCCGACTTCCTGACCGCCCTTATGGCCTTCTTCCTGCTGATGTGGCTCGTCAGCGGCGTCTCGCCGGATGCGCGCGCCGCCATCGCCGCAGAGTTCAAGACGAAGGAGCTGGCGCTCGCCAGCCCTGTCGCCCCGGTGCCCGCCGAAGCCGCCGACCTGTTCAGTCTGCTGCAGCTTTCCGAAACCCTCAAGGACGCCGGGCAAAGCGTTATCTTTTCGGTCGAGCCCGACGGCGTTCGCCTTGATCTGGTCGACACATCCGGCCGGCCCCTGTTCCAGAGCGCCAGCGGCGCACTGACACCGGAAGGCGCCGCGCTGGTGGCCGCTGCCGCCCGGTCTCTGGCCGGGCTGCCCAACACGCTTTCCATAGAAGGGCACACAGACGCCTTCAGCCTAGCCTCGACCGGTTATTCCAACTGGGATCTCTCCTCGGACCGTGCCAATGAAGCCCGGCGCCTCCTGGAGGCTGGCGGGGTTGCCGCGGGGCGGTTCGAGGCTGTCACCGGACTGGCCGACACGCGCCCCCTCGCGCACGGTCAGCCGCACCTGGCGCAGAACCGCCGGATCAGCCTGAAAGTTCATCTGAGCGCCCAGCCGTGAGGCTTTCCGGCCACGCCGGTGTGTCTTTTTTGCCGCTGCGATGCGACTGCCCGGTTTTGGCCCCTTGGCGCTGGCCCGTCGCCGTGTATCGTCTCAGAGCATGAAGTTTACGGATTCCCATCTGTTGCCGGCCGGCTTGGAACGGTCGCTGAGGTTCTACGTCACGAACCCCAGCCCCTGCCCCTATCTGCCCGATCGCAAGGAACGGAAGGCCTTCACGAATCTCGCGATTCCGGAAGCCGACGCCGTGCACAATGTGCTCAGCCAGTCCGGTTTTCGCCGCAGCCAGTCCATCGCCTACCGGCCTGCCTGCCTGCGCTGCAATGCCTGCCGCAGTGTGCGCGTACCAACGCGCGAGTTCGCTGCGAGCCGTAATGACCGCAAGGTGCTGGCGAAGAACGCTACGCTCGTGCGCCGCCCGGTTGTCTCGCAGGCAACCCGCGAGCAGTTCCGGCTGCTGAAGTCCTATGTGAAGACCCGCCATGACAATGGCGGCATGTCCGAGATGACCTACCGGGACTATGTCGCAATGGTCGGCGGCAGCCCGGTGCAGAGCCTGATATTTGAGTACCGCGACGGGCCGGAAGACACTGCGCCGCTGGTGGCCTGCTCGATCACCGACGTTCTGCGTGACGGGTTTTCGATGGTCTACACCTTCTTCGACCCGGCGCTCGAGACGCGCAGCCTCGGCCACCAGGTGATCCTCGACCACATCCGGCACGCACAGGATCTCGGCCTGCCGCACGTCTATCTCGGCTATTGGGTGAAGGGCAGTCCCAAGATGGCCTACAAACGGCGCTACCAGCCTCTGGAAGTGCTTGACGGCGACCGCTGGCGGCCCTTGAGAGACGACGAGTAAGCTGCACCAGCGAACGGGCCGCAGAGGCCGGGCGGGCAGCACATGGGGAGGCTGCAGATGATCAACCGGCGCAATCTCGTGGGCGCAGGCCTGCTGGGCGCGGCAGGCGCGGCGGCCACCTTTGCCAATCCGAAATCGGGCGAGGCGTTGTCCGGCCCCGCGATCAGTCGCAGCCGTCGACGCTTCAACATGGTCACCACCTGGCCGAAAGGCCTGCCAGGCCTCGGCAGCGCTGCCGAACGCGTCGCCGAGCGCGTGTTCGAAATGTCGGATGGGCTGATGGAGATCAAGGTCTTCGCGGCGGGTGAACTGGTGCCGCCGTTCGAGAGTTTCGACGCGGTCGCCAACGGCTCCGCCGACATTTATCACGGCGCCGAGTATTACTGGACGGCCAAGTCCACCGGCTTCCCTTTCTTCACCGCCGTGCCGTTTGGCATGACGGCTCAGGAGATCATGGGCTGGATCGATCATGGCGGCGGGCAGGAACTCTGGGACGAACTCTCCGGCCAGTTTGGAATCAAGTGTATCCAGGGCGCCAATACCGGTCACCAGATGGGCGGCTGGTTCCGCAAGGAAATCCGTGGTCTGAACGATTTTGTCGGCCTCAAGATGCGCATTCCGGGTCAAGGCGGCGAAGTGCTCCGGGCGCTGGGCGGCGCGTCCGTCGCGCTAGCGGGCGGCGAAATATACCAGGCGCTCCAGACCGGTGCCATCGATGCGTCCGAATGGGTTGGCCCCTGGAATGACTATGCGCTCGGCTTCCACCGCGAGGCGCCCTATTATTATGGCCCGGGATTCCATGAACCTGGCGCAAGCCTTGCGGTCGGCATTAACCGGCAGGTCTGGGACAGCCTGATTCCAAGCGAACAGGCGATCCTCAAGGCAGCCTGCGAGGCTGTGAACCACCTTTCGCTCGGCGAGTTTACCTACCAGAACTCCGTCCACCTAGACCTGCTCGTGCGCGAGCATGGCACGCAGCTTCGTTCGTTCCCGGAGGAAGTGGTCAAGCGGATGTCAGAAGCGGCCTTCGATGTGCGCGCGGCGAGCGGCAGGGACGGCATCGAGAAACGCATCTATGAAAGCTTCGAGCGCTCTCTGAAGCTGATGCGCGGTTGGGCCGGCGTGTCGGACGGGCCGTATTACGCCGCCCGCGCGCTGGGCAAGTAAGCGCGCGCCATGGATACCCAGATTTTCCTGACGCTCGGCACGGCGCTCAAATGGGTGGGCATCTGCCTGTTGCCGGTATTGGCCCTGCCGCTGATCGTGCTGGCGGCGCCGCGCCTAGTCGAAGGCCCGGCAAAAGCGCTTTCACGATGGATCGACGGCATCAGCGGCTTTGCGCTCGGCGCGGCCATGATCAGCGGCGTGATCCTGATCTTCGCGCAGCTCGCCGTGGTGATGCTGCGCTATGCCTTCGGCCTCTCGTTCACCTGGCTCAGCGAGATCGTGACCTATGCCTTTGCGGCAATGTTCATGCTGGGCGCGGCCGCTGCCCTGCGCGACGGCGCACACGTACGGGTCGATATCCTGCGCCCGCGTTTCGGCGAGACAGGACGCAACTGGATAGAACTGGTAGGCGCCTATCTTTTCCTGTTCCCGATCTGTGTACGTCTGATCACCGCCAGCGAAGCCGGCCTCGCTCGCTCCTGGCTCCTTCTCGAAGGCTCGCGCGAGTCCGACGGCCTGCCGATCCTTTATCTCTTCAAGACACTGGTGCCGGTATTCGCCGTGCTCCTGATGGCGCAAGGTCTTTCGGAATCGCTGAAGGCCGCCTTGCGGATCACAGGCGCGCTGGCCCCTGCTGATCCCGCCAGGGATCCGGAGGCGAGCGGCCATGGAGCTTGAAGCGATCCTGGCCATTGCGATGTTCATCGTCGCCATCGGCGCACTGCTCGCAGGCTATCCGGTAGCCCTCACGCTGGGCGGCGTGGCGCTGATCTTCGCGCTTATCGGCATCGCCCTTGGCGTCTTCCCAGACTCCTTCCTCAAGGCCTTCCCGAGCCGCATCGAAGGCGGCGCGATCATGCAGAGCCAGACACTGATCGCTGTGCCGCTCTTCGTGCTGATGGGGGTCATCCTCGAACGCTCGCGCGTCGCAGAAGACCTGCTCAGCATCGCCAGCCGCCTGCTGGCCGGCGTGCGCGGCGGGCTCGGCTTTGCGGTCATCCTCGTCGGTACTCTGCTCGCCGCCTCGACCGGGATTGTCGGCGCAACTGTCATCACAATGACGCTGATCGCCCTGCCGACCATGCTGCGACAGGGCTATGATGTCCGGCTTGCGACCGGCACGATCGCGGCGTCCGGCACGCTCGGCCAGATCATCCCGCCCTCGATCGTGCTGATCCTTCTGGCCGACGCCATCTCTAACGCCGCGAGCCAGGCGAGCCTACGCACCGGCGCCGGCTCGGCGGTGGTCTCGGTCGGAGACCTGTTCGCAGGGGCACTGATCCCGGGGATGATCCTGGTGGCCTTCTATCTCGGCTGGGTCGCGCTGGTTGCCCTCTTCCGTCCCGCTGCCTGCCCGCCTGCCAAGCTCGAAGCGGGCACCGCGCC
>JBGTKN010000403.1:0-7200 GCA_041744615.1 Hyphomonas sp.
CAAGGCCCGCGACGGGCACGAGGGCAGGGCGGGATTTTGGCGGGGTCTGGGTCTCGGCCGCGGGCCTGTCGATCTCTTCGCCCTCGACGGGCGGGGCCGGCGTGTGGCGCTTCTGGCCGATCGGCTTTCTGGCTCCGAAACCCTTGGCCTCCTTACCGCGCGCCTTCTTGTCGATCTGCTTGAGTTTGAGCTGTTGCAGGCCGGAGAGTGCCTCGCCGTCTGCGCCCTTCATCGGATCGGAGAAGGCCGAGCCATATTTTTCGATCCGGCCCTCAACCTCTTCGAGGAAAGCGACCTCCCAGTCGGTCAGCGGCGGGCCGAGACCCTGCGCGGCAAGTTCGGCCGCCCGGCGCAGCTTTCGCAGCGCGGCGCGTTTCTTGCGCTCATCGACCTCCCTTGGCATGGTCCATACCTAAGGCGAATTCGGCCCGTCAGGCAATCTCAGGCTTCGCCGAGGGCGATCAGGTAGGTCTCGAGGATCATTTCCTGCTCATCGCGCTCGGCTTTCTCGATCTTCCGTAGACGGATCACTGCACGCAGGGCCTTGGTGTCGAAGCCGATGGCTTTCGCCTCGCCGTAGACTTCCTTGATCTGCTCGGCGACCTCTTTCTTCTCCTCTTCCAGACGCTCGATCTTGGCGACGGTCTGGCGGAGTTTTTCCCGGGTGGTTTCGTCGATCTTGATGATCTGCGCATCGTCAGCCATGGCGGGTCCTTTCCGGGGTTTTCAGGCGAAGGCGAGGCTCTTAGCGGGTCTCGTCGAGGAGCGCCAGACGGCGGATGGCACCGGCGACCGCTTCGCCTTCGCCGTGATGCGGCATGTGGCCTTCATCGGGCAGGATCACCAGTTCAATCGACGTCTGTTTCTTAAGCCGTGCGATGTGAAGCTTCGGGGAGACGACCGTGTCCTGGCTGCCGGAAAAGGCGATGATCGGCATCGCGAGATCGCCGTAGCGGGCTGACTGGACCGCGAGTTCTTCCTTGAGCGCGGTCATGTCACGCGCATTCGCGCGGAAGTTTGGCGGGCGAAAAAGCAGGCCAAGCGCGGAGTTTTCGTAATAGCCGTCAGGAACTGGGGCGGGCCGGAACACGCTGATCACGCCGCTGCGGCCCTGGGATGGCCCGGCCAGCGGCAGAAACTGGCTGAACAGCGGGCCGATCACCGGCGGGGCGGCAAGCGTATTGTACCAGGCCGTGCCGCCATCACCCCAGTCATGCGTGACCGGCGCCAGCAGGACGAGGCCTGAAACGAGGTCCGGACGGTCGAGCGCAAGACGCAAGGCGACAGAGCCACCGAAGGAATGTCCGACGATCACTGCCGGCTCGCCGGGTGCGAGCGCCTCCAGCACGCCGGCCATCTGACGGGCCTGCGCGCCGAGTGTCTCGGCATCCTCGAAACGGTCCGAATAGCCATGACCGGGGCGGTCCGGCATCAGGACGCGCATGTCGCCGGAAACGCGCGGCGCCAGTGTCCAGCTGAATTCGCGTGCATTGGCGCTTGCGCCGTGGATCATCAGGACCACCGGCCCGGCCGCGCCCTGGCGCAGGACATGGACCCCGTGACCTTGCACTTCAAGCCGCTCGCCTTGCGCGGGATAGGTGCGCTCGACGTCGGCGGTATAAGCCAGGCTGGTGACGCACGCGCCCAGTCCGAGCGCGGAAATCGTCGCCGCCATAACCGTCAACATGCGCTTCAAAGCTCCTGGCCCTCGGCCCGTTTGGCAAGCCGGTCGGCCGCGAACCGGGCCTGCGGCATCAGGGGATAGATCGCAAGGGCTTCGCGGTAACTCGAGAGCGCTTCCTTCGCGCCGCCGAGGGTCTCGAGCATTACGCCCATGCCGAGCCAGGCGCCGAAATGGCGCGGCTCCAGCTTCAGCGCTTCGTTGAGATCACGAAAGGCTTCGGGATAATTCTCGTCGGCGAGGAACAGGCCGGCACGGCGATGCCAGGCCTCGGGATAGTCCGGCTTCAGCAGGATCACCCGGTCGAGAAGTTCGTGCGCGGTATCGGTGTCTTCGGACTGCACGGCCTCCAAAGCGCGCTGCATCAGCAGATCGACGGTGGGAGAACCCGATTCCATCCAGGTCGCCCAGATATCGGCAGCGACATCGGCGGCCTCGGCCTCCTCGGTCGCGGCTTTCAGTTTCGCGAACATCTCCTCGGTCGGCGCGGCATGGGCCGTGGGCGCGAGGACGATCACAAGGGCCGCGAGGAAGTGTCGGATCATGACGCGCAATATGGCGCGCAGGCAGGGCCGCGGCAATGTCCGGGCTCAGACGCTAAAGCAGGCCTTCGAGGATCAGCGCGCGCTCCAGCCCGGCCGCGCCCCGGAACAGGTGGGTGCGAAAGCCCAGCGCATCGGCCGTCGCAACGTTCCTTGCGGAATCATCAATGAACAGCACGTCGTCGGGGGAGGGGCCGCCCATCTGCGCGAGGGTGTAATGGAAGATTTTCGGGTCCGGCTTGATCAGCTTGATTTCGCCGGAGACGACGACCTGCCGGAACCGCGACAGGACCGGATAGGCTGCGCGCACTTGGGGCCAGACTTCTGCCGGCATGTTGGAGAGGGCGTAGAGCGGCCGCCCGCTGCCGGCCAGACTTTCGACAAGGCGTTCGCTTCCGGCAATGCAGCCGTCGAACATTTCCATCCAGCGGCCCTTCCAGGCACGGATCTGGCTTTCATATTGAGGAAATTTAACAATCAGCGCGGCGGCATTGTCGTCGAAGCTGACACCGGCGTCATGGCGCGTGTGCCAGTCCATGGTGCACACGGTGGCCAGGAAGCGCTCGCATTCGGCGCTATCACTGAATATCTGGCTGTAGAGGCGTGCCGGCGACCAATCGAGGATCACGCCGCCAAGATCAAACAGGGCTATCCGGGCTGCCATTCTGGCGCCTCAAAGCCTGTTCATCTAAGGCTCAGCCTTGCTTTGCTTTGAAGCGGGGGTCAGTCTTGTTGATGACATACACCCGGCCTTTACGGCGCACGATCTTGCAGTCGCGGTGACGCGACTTCAGCGATTTAAGGGACGAACGGACTTTCATGGGTCTGGCCTGGTGCGTTTAGGAATTGGGAAAGCGGAGCGCGTAATGAATCCGGATAGCCGAGTCAAGGACGAGAGCTGCAGCCTGCAGCCTGAAAAAGGGATCGCCGTCATGGTTATTGCAACTTTGAGCCGATCCAGATGGATGCTGACCGCAGCCGTTTGCGGCGCGCTGGCCTCTTGTGCCAACGGCCCGCCGACAGTTCCGTCGTCGAAACCCCCTGCAGAACAGCCCCCGGCGCCCGAAAACGGCCCCATCAGCTACACCACCTCCGGCCATGCCGCGATGGACGCCTGGCGCGACGATTTCTCCGCCCGCGCCATCGGGGGAGGGCATGACCGCGCGCTGGTGAAATCTCTGTTAGACGGCATCCGGCCGCTGCCGCTCTGGCTTGGCACTGAGGTCGAGGCGGCTACGGCGCCCAGCTCCCAGGCCGAATTTTCCAAGCCGATCTGGGATTATCTGAAAGTGCCGATGGGCCAGACCCGGATTTCCTCCGGCCAGACCAAACTGACCACCCTCAGCCCGACGCTCACTGCCATTGAAGTGAAGTACGGCGTGGACCGGCAGGTGCTGCTCGCGATCTGGGGCATGGAGACCAGCTATGGCGGTTTCATCGGCAATGACGACGCGGCGAACGCCCTTGCCAACATGGCCGTCGAAGGCCGGCGCCAGAAATTTGCAGAGGACGAACTCTACGCCCTGATGACGATCGTCGAGCGCGGCTATGCGCGGCGCGACCAGCTCGGCTCCGGCTGGGCCGGCGCGATGGGCCACACCCAGTTCATGCCGTCCACCTACATTGCCCATGCGGTGGACTTTGACGGCGACGGCAAGCGTGATGTCTGGAAATCCGAAGCCGACGCGCTCGCCTCCGCGGCGAACTATCTCGCCCGCTCAGGATACGTGAAGGGCCAGCCCTGGGGCCTCGAAGTGCGCGTCCCGGCAGATTTCGACTACAGCCTCGCCGACGGCAACGAGCGCCGCATGGAAACTTGGACCGCCGCGGGCCTGACGCCGATCACCGGCACAGCCTTCGATACGAAGGGCGCCGAGTTCGGGGAGCTTTGGGTGCCAGCCGGGCATGAGGGCCCGAAATACCTGCTGTTCAAGAACTTCAACGTCTTCAAGACCTATAACCGCGCCGATTCCTACGCCTTCGCCGTCGGCCTCTCGGCTGACGCGATCACGGGCAAGGTCGGCCCGCTGACACCTTGGCCGACGCATCTTGCGCCGCTAACGGTCAACGAGCTGCGCGTCATGCAGCAAGCGTTGAATGACCGCGGCTTCGATGCGGGCGTGGTCGACGGCATCGCCGGCCGCCGAACCAAGCTGGCGCTCGCGGCCTTCCAGAAGACGCAGGGCCAGATCGCCGACGGCTATCCGACCAAACAGATGCTGGTCATGTTGCAGGCGTCGGCGATCGGGACAGCAGGAGCAGAGACGGCGACGAACTAGGGGCTGCGCCCTTCGCTTGCCACACAATGCAACTCATCCTTCGACTTCGTTCAGTCTGCTGTCAGAATGCTCGCGATTCAACAAAGTGCACGGCAGAAATCGCGTACGAATCACGCACAGTCGGACAGGCGCCTGCCGTCGATGACGGTCTTGATGTCCTCGATGCGCCGCATCGCCTTTTCAAGCTGGGCGTCACTAATTTCAGGACCACCGGCGCCTTTCGGCAGGTCGACATCAAGCACCATGTTGCCTTCCAGCGAAAGGTGGTCAGGCTTGATCTCGCCGCGATAGACAAATCGCGCTGTGCCTTCCGCGATCTTCCGGTCGGCCGCGCAAATGACTTCGCCGGAAACGTTGTTGCCGTCACGCGGTGTGCGGACGGTCCTGCAGCCCCTCTGCGCCACGAAATATTCCTCGGCCAGCTTGTGCGGAAACGTATCGATCTCGTGCGCGCGCACGCAGATCGGCTTCGGGGCCACGTCCGTGCTGGAAGACCGCATGAATTTTTGCGACACCGAAATTTCGTACAGGCCGGGTGTCAGGCTGGCCGGTTCATTTGAGGCGGGTCCTGAACCGTCCGAACACGCCGCAAGCGAGACCATCAGGGCGCCAAGGCAAGCGAGGTGGGAACTGCGAAAAGAGGCGCGCATGCTAGTAGTTTCCTGTCAGGTCGCGTTAGAGGTTCAAGGCGTGCCTGGGTAGTTGGGAGATGGCGCCGGCGCCGAGGAGCAAGGGAAGGATCGCTTCCGGCCGGCCACCGATTGCCAGCATCATGCCGACGCCGATGAACATCACCGAGAGCAGCAGAAGGGCAGCCAGACGGACGGCATCCGATAAAATGCCGAGTGACTTTGAGGCCAGTTCGTTCATGCGCCGCGCCTTGTGCCAGTAAGTTATTGGCAGTCCGGTCGCCGGGATAACATCTATGGGTTAAGGTGCGATTTCCATGTCCGGGAGAATCTGACAACCGCCCCTAACGCCTTGGGGCTCAGTCCTCACCCTCACGGATTTCTCCGATGCCGTCCTTCATGCCGAAGCGCGAGTAGAAGAACATGGCCAGCAACATGCCTGCGCACAGAATGAAGGGAAGGTCCGGGCTGACATATTCGTACACGAACAACCCGAACAGCGGCGTCACGATATAGCCCATACCGTTGGCCGAGATGACAAGCCCTGCGACATTGCCCTGCAGCTGCGGCGGCACAGCAAGTGAGGCGCCACTCGAGAACCCCGGGCGGGCAAGGCCCTGGCCGAGGCCGATCATGAACTGCGACAGGATCAGCATCGCGTAATTGTTCGCGAAGATCATCAGCACCGCGCCCATCAGCAGCGGCAGGCAGCCGACCCACATCAGCGTCTTGTTCTTCAGGTGCAGGCGAGGGATCAGTACGAGCTGCGCCAGCAGCACGGCCACCGCGCCGACCGTGAAGGCGGGGCCGGTATAGGCCGCTGCCTCGCGCCCCGTTACGCCCATCTTGTCCATCACCGCGAAGACGAAGACCTGCGTCAGCACGCCGGTGACCAGTGACAGGCAGACTGCATAGATCAGGAAGGGCAGCACTTTCTGGGCGCGCCAGAGGTGTTTGCCGGCCGCTTCCGCTTCGATGCGTACAGCGTCGGCGACCGGCGCGCGCGTCTCTGGCAGGCGGAACCAGATCAGCCACGCCATCAGCCCTGCCAGCACCGCGGTGAACAGGGCAGGGGAGAGGATGCCGGCCACCGCCGCCAGCGCGGCGGCAAAGGCCGGGCCTATCACCGTGCCGACACTGAAGCCGGAGGAGAGGAACGCAATCTCGCTCTGGCGTTCTGCCTTGCTGGTACGGTCGGCCACATAGGCCTGCGCGGCGGGGTTGGCGGCCGATCCGATCAGGCCGAACAGACTGCGCGCCAGCGCGAGGCAGATGAAGATGACGATGACATTGGTCATCACGCCGGCCATCGCCAGCGTCCCGGTCAGCCAGAGAAGGAACATCGAGAGCGCGTAGCCGCCCAGCCCGATGGCGGCGACGCGGCGCCGGCCCCAGGTGTTGGACGCCTTGCCCCAGAACGGCGAGGTGATCGACCAGAGCAGGGCAGACAGAGAGAACACCGCGCCGGCCATCCAGTCCGGCATCGCCATCTCGCGGGTCAGCTGCGGCAGCACGGCGGCCAGCAGCATCGTATTGCCGGCGCCGATCGCCATCAACGCAAAAAAGAGAAGGATGAAGGCGCTGCGCCTATCCGGTCTCGGTTGATCGGGAAGGCGTTCAGTCTCACCAGCCATCAGATTTCTTCCCGCCAGCCGGATCAAATGTCCAGACGCGAAACCGGGGCGTGGTGAAACGCCGCCTTAAGACGCGGCTGGCAGGATGGCGCGCGAAGCTGAAGGGATATTCCGCCGCGTGTTGCAGATTGCCGGCCTTGTCATCGTATTGCTGCTGGTCGGCGGCGGCCTCGTCATCACCGGCGGCCCGGCGACGATGGAAGCTCTGCCGTTCGAACTGGCACTGATCGGCGGCGCGGCCTTTGGGACGGTGCTGATCGGCAATTCGCCCGACGTGGCGCGCGAGGCCTTCTCCGGCTTCGGGCGCGCCTTCCGCGGCGCCCACTGGACCAGGGCGGATTACGGCGACCTCTTCACCTTGCTGGGCACGCTGATGCGTCAGGCCAAGCGCGGCGGCTTTATCGCCATCGAGGCCGATATCGAGCGGCCCGAGGA
>JBGTKN010000404.1:0-1754 GCA_041744615.1 Hyphomonas sp.
AGATCGTGCATGTTCTGGGATGGGCGCCGGGTCCGGATCAGCCACAACCGCTGAAGCCCGGCAGCGCGAAAGTCAGCCTCGCGGACGCCGTGCGCCGCGCCCGGACAGACCATCCGTGATCGGATTTTTGAGACGAAGAAAGCTCAGGTTGCGATTTCGTCTTCAAGCAGCTGGTAGTTCGCGCTGTTGGCGTCGGAGAACGAGGTCACGCCGGACAGAATGCCGACCACGACCAGCGCAGCGATCATGCCGTATTCGATAGCGGTCGCGCCGCGCTCGTCGGCGAAAAGCTCATTCAGGAGGCGGCGGGTGGCGTTCATGGTCAATCCGTCAGGTCTGCGTTGTGAGCCAGTCGAACAGAGGAATATCTGCCGGTGGCGCTGGGTATTCCCGCAGTCTCGATGTTTCTACCCACGCTATGGCCTGGCCTTCGCGCGGCTGGATCGACCCAGACCACTTTCTGCATCCATACAATGGCATCAACAGGTGAAATGCCGGGTAAGCAAAGCTTGCGAAAGTCAGCTTCTCGAGTGAGCTTTCATTAACCGTGATCGACAGCTCCTCCTCCAGCTCGCGCGCCAGCGCTGCCTCGGGCGTCTCGCCGGCTTCCAGCTTGCCGCCGGGAAACTCCCACAGCCCCGCCATCTGCTTGCCTTCCGGCCGCTGCGCCAGCAGCACGCGTCCTTCGCGGTCGAACAGGGCGGCCGCCACCACCAGCAAGACCGGACCGCTCATGTCCGATAGGCACCGTTGATATCGACATAGCCGTGCGTCAGATCGCAGGTCCAGACCGTTGCATTGCCGTTCCCGGCCCCGAGGTCCACGCGAATCGTGAACTCGGTTTTCGCAAACACGGCGCTTGCCGCCGCCTCGTCATAGTCCGGCGCCCGCGCGCCATCCTTCGCCACCTGCACATCGTCGAACCAGATCGCCAGCTTGTCGATATCCACAGGTTCATAGGATTTGCCGACCGCCATCACGATCCGCCCCCAGTTCGCATCGCCCGCTGCCATCGCCGTCTTGATCAGCGGCGAGTTGGCAATCGACACGGCAACCGCCTTGGCTGAGGCCGCCGAGACCGCGCCCAGTACGTCGATGGTTGCTATCTTGCTCGCGCCCTCGCCGTCCTTGACCACCTGCATCGCGAGGTCGTGGCAGACCGCTCGCAACGCTTCCGAGAACGCCGCCAGGCGCGGGTCATCACGTGTCTCGATCGGCGCCATGCCGCTCGCCCCGGTCGCAAACACCATCAACGTGTCGGAGGTTGAGGTGTCGCCGTCCACGGTGATCGCATTGAACGTCACATCCGCGGCCCCGTGCAGCGTGTCCTGCAACAGCTCCGGCGCAATCGCAGCGTCGGTGAACACATAGGACAACATCGTCGCCATGTTCGGCGCGATCATGCCCGACCCCTTGGCGATCCCCGCGAAACGGACCTCTGCCCCGCCGATGTCGAACGCGCCGCCCGCGCCTTTCGGATAGGTATCCGTCGTCATGAACGCCCGCGCCGCCCGCTCCCATTCCGGCGACGCCAGCTGCACCGCCAGCTCGGGCACGAACGCGCCGACATAGTTCGGGTCAGACAGCGGTTCGCCGATGACGCCGGTCGCCGCCAGGAAACAGTCTTCGCGCCGCACGCCCAGCGTTTCCGTCAGCGCCTTCAGCGTTGCGTCATTCTTGAGCACGCCCTTCGGCCCTGTGAAGGCGTTGGAGTTGCCGGAGTTCGCCACCAGCGCCCGCGCCTGTCCACCACC
>JBGTKN010000405.1:0-5263 GCA_041744615.1 Hyphomonas sp.
ATCCCTCGGCGCCCAGCGCTTCGGCCATCGCCCGGCCGAGGCGGGCGCCTGCGCCGGTGACGAGCGCTCCGCCGGGTTTCATCCGGCGACCGCCTCGTACAGGCCGAGCAGGCTGACCCCGTTGACGAGGCCGTAGATGTAGATCGCGTAGAGAAGCAGAAGCAGCAGCGCCATCAGGCGGCCGATCTTCGCCTTCGTCAGGATCAGGACGGCGAGGACGAGGGACGCAAACCCCATGACCCAGTGGTCATAGGTGTGAAAAAGGCGCGCAATCTCGACCTGGCCGCTCATTGCAACAATGCCTCCGGCGCCAAGGATGTTGATGATGTTGGAGCCGAGGATGTTGCCGACCACGACATCCCCGCGCTTGCGCGCGGCGGCGGCAAGAGACGCGCCGATTTCCGGAAGCGAGGTGCCGACGGCGAGCAGTGTCAGGCCGATGTATTCTTCCGGAACGCCGACGGCCCGCGCCACGCCGTCTGCCCCGGTGACGATCAGGCGGGAAGCGATGACGAGAGCAATGATACCGGCCGGGACATAGATCCACGCGCGCCAGAGCGGCGGGCCGTCGGCTTCATGTGGGCGCAGGCCGGTCGGTTTGCCGGCAACTTCATCGCGGCGGGCGGCGAAGACGCTGAGGCCGGTATACCCGATCAGTACACAGAGGAAGCAGAGCCCGATAAGCGGATTGAGCGGCATGATCGAGGTCATGCCGATCCAGAGCGCCGTGGCGAGCAAGGTGGCAAAGAGCGCGCGCCCCTGCCCCGGACCGCCGGCCATGACGGGGAAAAGAAGGGCGGGGAGGGCGAGCACGAGGAAGACATTGGCAATGCTGGATCCGACAATCGTGCCGACGGCCAGGCCAGGGCTGCCGGTGAAGGCCGCGTTGACAGAAACGAAGATTTCCGGAAGCGAGGTGCCAAAGCCGACGATGAAAATGCCGGCGATCAGCGGCGTTGCACCCATCGCGCGGGCCGCCCGGACAGCGCCGCGCACAAGCAGGTCTCCGCCCAGCGCCAGAAGCACGAGGCCGCCGAGCAGCGCGGCTAGCAGGATGGGATCGGGCATGGCGGCTGCCCTCTCAAGTCTAGTCGAGGCGTTTGAACTCGATGAGGTTCAGGATGCCGAACACGAGGACGATGGCGCCGATGGCAATGAGCGAAGGATGGATCATGATGTGACTCTCAGCCCGAAACAGTGTGATTTGACCCGCTCTTAGCCTGCGTTCGCGGCCTTGGCGAGCCCAAACGGCATTCCCGGGCACAAATCGCGTACCGGCACCGGGCCTGTTTTCCCCTGCGGCAGGCCATCGGGGTTCAGCGGCGGCGGATGGATCCGTTGAGGTGTACCCCATCCGCGACCGTGTTGGAGATGGTGCCGTACTTGCGGACATTCTTGTGCAGGAGCTCGAGACGTTGGTCCGTTTCGCCGGACGTCACAATGATTTCATAGGTGACCGCGACCATTTTCGGCGGCGATTCCTGGCGCTCGCCGTGCAGCCGGACCTCAACCCCGTCGAGACTGAACCCGAGAAGCGGCGTCACCCGCTCGATGCCTTTCAAGATACAGGCGGCGATGGCGGCGAGAAAAAGTTCCGCAGGATTGAACGCGTCCGGCCGGCCCGCGAGATCGGTATCGAGTACGAGGATTGCATCTTTCGCGCGCGCCTCGCTGCCATGGGCGTCGATACGCTTTGCGGTGACGGTGTATTCCAGCATGATCAACCTGTCCCAGACCCTGCCGCGTCCCGGCGGAAGGCTTCGATACGGGCTTCGATCTCATTGCGAGCGGCGGCGAAGCGGGCGCGGAAGTCGTCCGGCGTCAGGGCGGGATCGGAACTGGCCGGATCATCGATCGGCCAGTGGAGACGTTGGGTCTTGCCGGGCAGCCAGGGGCAGATTTCTTCGGCGCAGAGGGTGATCACGTAATCGAACGCGGCCGCGTCCAGGGCGTCGAACGATTTCGAGGTTTGAGCCGTGATGTCGATGCCGCGGTCTTTCATCGCTTCGATGGCATAGGGATTGGGCTTGGTGGGCGCAGAGCCGGCCGACATGATTTCGGCGCCGGGGCCGAGAAGCTGGCGGGCCAGGCCTTCGGCCATCTGGCTGCGGGCGGAATTGGCGACGCAGAGAAATAGGATTTTCATGCTGGCTCCGTCTCAAAGGGGGCGAACTTTGCGCGCGTGCGGTTGGCGAAGGCGACGAGGGACAGCATGACCGGCACTTCGACAAGCACGCCGACAACCGTCGCCAGCGCCGCGCCGGAGTTCAGCCCGAACAGGCTGATCGCGACGGCGACGGCAAGTTCGAAGAAGTTCGACGTGCCGATCAGGGCGCAAGGCGCGGCGATACGGTGCGGAACTTTCCAGGCAAAGGCGGCGGCATAGGCCACTGCGAACATCCCATAGGACTGGAGAATGATAGGCACCGCGATCAGCGCGATGATCAGAGGATTGGCCAGGATGACGCCGCCCTGGAATCCGAAAAGAAGGACGACGGTGGCGAGCAGGCCGATTACCGAGGCGGGCTTGAGCCTCGCCATGAAGGCATCGACCGCAGCGAGCCCGCCTTTCGCCATCAGCATCCGGCGAGCGGCGACACCGGCAATCAGCGGGATGACCACATACAGGCCGACCGAGAGCAACAGCGTCTCCCAGGGCACCGAGATTTCCGCAACACCGAGCAGAAGCGCGACGATCGGCGCGAAGGCGAAGACCATGATCGCGTCATTCACGCCGACTTGAGCGAGCGTATAGGCCGGATCGCCCCGGGTGAGCTGCGACCAGACAAAGACCATCGCCGTGCACGGCGCCGCGCCGAGGAGGATCAGGCCAGCAATATAGGATTTTGCGTCATCAGCCGGAATGAGATCGGCGAAGACGTGTTCAAAGAAAAGGACGCCGAGCAGGGCCATGGTGAAGGGCTTTATCAGCCAATTGACCACCAGCGTGATGATGAGGCCTTTCGGCTTTGCGAAGGCGCCGCGGATGCCGGCGAACTCGACGCCAATCATCATCGGCCAGACCATTGCCCAGATGAGGAGGGCGACGGCAAAATTGACATTCGCGTATTCGAACGCGGCAAGCGCGCCGAAGGCGGCTGGGAAAACCTGGCCGAGCACAAGGCCAAGAGCAAGGGCGAGACCGACCCAGACGGAGAGGTACTTTTCGAAAAGGCTCATGCGCGCAGCGACCGTCGGGCTTTGGTTTTGCCGGGTGGGCAGCAGGCGGCGCGGGAGGCGGCCTCCTGAACGGGGCGGCAGATTTCCGGGCGGCCGTCGCAGCAGTCCTGCATCAGGTATACGATCAGCTCACTGATCGATTCCGGGCGGGCGGCGTAGCGGATCACCCTGCCCTCGCGGGCGCTGGAGAGCAGGCCCGCCCGCACGAGGATGGTGAGCTGCGCCGAGAGCGTGTTGGGCGCAAGACCGAGAGCTGCTGCTATCTCGCCTGCGGGAATGCCTTCGGGGCCGGCGCGGACGAGCAGGCGAAATACTGCAAGCCGCCCCTGCTGGGCGAGGGCGGAGAGACGGTCGATGGCTGAAGTCGATTCCATATTTCAACGAATGTCGAAATATGTTTCGCACGTCAAGGGGGCAGTTGGCGCCCGGGTTCGGGTGCTACTTTGTGATCTCGATGGAGACGAACTGGTCGAACCAGCCGCCCGTTTCGCCGCGCCGCTTGACGCGTATGAGTATCGGGGTGTTGGGCGTTGCGAGGCCGGTTTTCACCTTGGCGAGCGCGTCGGTGACGGAGGAGACAGTGTTGAAGTTCACCTCGACGATGACATCGGCTCGGCGTAGCTTGTTATAGGCGCGCCCGCGCGGGCTGACGGCGGTGACCACAACGCCGGAGATATCCTTTGGTATGCCGTAGCGTCGGCGCATGTCGTCATCAATGGGGGAAAGGTCAGCCCCCAGATCATTCGAATTGGCGGCGGTGTCAGGCACGGCCTGCGTTGCGGCGGCGTCGTCTTCCTTCAGTTCCGTCAGCGTCACACTGACTTCGCGCGTGCGCCCGTTGCGGACAATCGACAGGGTGATCGGTTTGCCGATCGTCTTGTCGGACAAAGTGCGCGTCATTTCGCGCACGCCGACTACCGTCTTCCCATCGATCGAGAGGATCAGGTCGCCGACTTCGAGCTTGGCGGTGGCAGCGGGACTGCCATCGGAAATCCGTGTAATGATGACCCCGCTGACACCTTTGGCGCGGTAGGCCTTGATCAGGGCTGCATCGGCATCCTGCACGTTGACGCCCAGCCATGGGCGGCGCACGCGGCCTTCCTTGATCAGCGCGGCGCTGATGCGTGTCACTGTATTTGAGGGCACCGAGAAACCGAGGCCGATAGAGCCGCCGGACTGAGAGATGATGGCGGTGTTCACGCCGACGACCTGGCCGGCGAGATTGAACAGAGGCCCGCCGGAATTACCCTGGTTAATGGCGGCGTCGGTCTGGATAAAATTGTCCGAACGCCCCGTATTCAGATCGCGGCCCGTGGCAGAGATGATACCGGCCGAGACAGAACCGCCGAAGCCAAGCGGGTTGCCAATGGCAATGACCCAGTCGCCCACATTTGCCGTGTCGCTGTTGCCGAGATCGACATAAGGCAGCGGCGTGCGCGAGTTGACCTTGAGAACAGCGATGTCGGTATCGCGGTCGCGCCCGACCAGCTTCGCCTGCAATTCGCGCCCGTCCGAGAACGTGATCGTGATCGTGTCGGCTTTTTCGATCACGTGGTTGTTGGTGATGATATAGCCATCGGCGCTGATCACGAAGCCGGAGCCGAGGGAGCCCTGGCGCTGGAAGCCATCGCCGTCGCGTCCGAAGTACTCGTTGAAACGTTCGGCGGGCGAACCTTCCGGGAAGGTCGGCATGCCGGAGGCAATGACCTGCTCGGTCGAGATGTTCACGACGGCCGGCATCAGGCGTTTGGAGAGGTCGCGGAAGCTGTCCGGCGTCGCCTTCAGGTCTACGCTGCTGGCGGGCTTGGAAAGGCTGCCCTGCGCGGCGGCGAGGCCGGACGCCGGCAGCGCGAGGAAGATGAGTGCCAGGGCGGCAATACGGTTCATGTCGGCGTTGGCTCCGGTCGGGTTCGGCTCGTTTGCGATGTCCGAATGCCGCCTGACTATGGCGCTTTGGCGGCTGAGTGCAACCGCTTCAGGCGGTGCGAACTGCAATGGTTACAAGCAGCGCGCCGATGCCGGCGGCGGTGAGCCCGGCAATCGCAAGGTCGCGCGCCGGGATCGCGGCGAGGCGTGCGGCGAG
>JBGTKN010000406.1:0-4863 GCA_041744615.1 Hyphomonas sp.
TTCCGTTCCTGGACAGCCGGCTTTGCGCCGGCGCACCTGGATCGGCGTCTCTCGGGCGGGCATGGCCCGTTATCCCATACTCTCCTGCATCCGGGACGGTCTGCCGGGCCAACCGAACGCTATAGGTGCTGCTCCTGCCCGGCAGATGCGGAAAAAGAATACACCCGCGCGATAGGCTGCCGGATTGGGAAGCTGCGGAATTTTAGGGGCGAGGCCCGATTCTTGAGATCGCGGCTCACTGGCACAACACCGAAGTGTTTGTTCTGCTTGGCTTTCCGGGCCCCGGTCTACGCGTGCGGCGAAACCGGGACGACGGCAAAACAGTTTTGGAAAAATTGCGCAGAGGGTCGCTGGATTTGGGCTCACGGGTCGCGCTTGTGCAACAGCTGCGAGGTTCAAGCGCTCACCTCCGACTGCTTCGCAACGGTAGGTGAGGGCTTCAGGCCTTCTGGGTTTCGATGGCGCCGTGGCAGTGTTTGTATTTCTTGCCGGATCCGCAGGGACAGGCGGAGTTGCGCGGGGTGTTCGACCAGTCATCTTCCGCCTGCGGAAGATTGACCGGCGCATCGGAGGGGTTCATCTCGTTGACGCCGGTATCCGGGTCGAGCTTGGTCTCCCGGGCCAGGGGCGGTCTGGGCGGGGCAGGCGCGGCTGCGGCCGGCACGGGACGGCGCAGCGGTTCGGGTGCGGCCTGGACGCGGATATGCATCAGCGAGCGGGTGACCGTCGTGCGCAGCTCGTTCAGCAGCGTGTCGAACAGGTTGAAGGCTTCGCGCTTGAACTCGTTCAGCGGGTCGCGCTGGCCATAGGAGCGCAGGTGGATGACCGAGCGTAGCTGGTCGATATGCTGGAGGTGGTCGCGCCAGCGCAGGTCGAGCACCTGCAGCAGAAGCTGCTTTTCGATGCGGCGCATCTGCTGCTCGCCGACGGCGTTGGTCAGCGCGCCGTAATGGGCCTCGACGGCGGCGCGGATACGTTCGGAGATTTCCTCGTTGGCGACGCCTTCCTCGGCAGCCCAATCCTTGACTGGCAGGTCGAGCGCGAGATCGCCGCGCAGGGTTTCGGCGAGGCCTTCAATATCCCATTGCTCCGCATACGCCTTTTCCGGCATGGTGCGGGCAACGATAGCGTCGATGACGGTTTCGCGCATGTCGGCTATGGTGTCGGAGACATCATCCGAGCGCAGGAAGTCGAGGCGCTGCTCGAAGATCGCCTTGCGCTGGTCGTTGATCACGTCGTCATACTTGAGAACGTTCTTGCGGATTTCGAAGTTGCGTTCCTCGATCTTCTTCTGCGAGGTTTCCATCGCCTTGTTCATCCAGGGATGGGTGATGCCCTCATCTTCCTTGATGCCGAGGCGGCGCATGACGGTGTCCATGCGGTCCGCTGCAAAGATGCGCATCAGGTCGTCTTCGATCGAGATGTAGAACTTCGATTTGCCGGGATCGCCCTGGCGCCCGGTGCGGCCACGCAGCTGGTTGTCGATGCGGCGGGATTCGTGACGCTCCGTACCCAGAACATAAAGGCCGCCGGCGTCGAGCGCCTGCTTTTTCTTGACTTCCACATCGGCGCGAATCTGTGCGGCGAGCAGCGAAACCTCGCCATCAGAAAGTATGCGGCCGAGGCCTTTTTCCTTTTCGGCACGCTCGGCGGCGAGGCGCATGTCAGGGTTGCCGCCAAGCTGGATGTCGGTGCCGCGGCCGGCCATGTTTGTGGCGACCGTGACAGCGCCGGGCACGCCGGCATTGGCGACGATGAAGGCTTCCTGCTCGTGATAGCGCGCGTTCAGGACCTTGTGGGGGATGCGCTGCGCGGTCAGCAAGTTGGACAGCAGTTCCGACTTCTCGATCGAGGCGGTGCCGAGCAGGAGCGGCTGGCCCTTGGCATGGGCTTCCTTCACTTCCTTGACGATCTCGGCATATTTCGCCTTGGCGGTGCGGTAGACTACGTCGTCATCATCCTGGCGCAAAACCGGTTTGTTCGTAGGCAGATCAATGACGGCGAGCCGGTAGATATCGGCGAACTCGTCAGCCTCGGTGAGCGCCGTGCCGGTCATGCCGGCGAGCTTCTTGTAGAGGCGGAAATAGTTCTGGAATGTGATCGAGGCGAGGGTGACGTTCTCGGGCTTGATGTCGACGCGTTCTTTCGCTTCGATAGCCTGGTGCAGGCCTTCCGACAGGCGGCGACCTTCCATCATCCGGCCGTTGAACTCGTCGATCAGCATCACCTGACCGTCCTTGACGATGTAATCCTTGTCGCGGCTGTAGAGCTTGTGGGCGCGCAAGGCCTGGTTGGAGTGGTGGACGAGCGAGATGTTGCCCGGCTCCCAGAGAGAGCCTTCGAGGAGGCCGAGTTCG
Source organism: Hyphomonas sp. (assembly GCA_041744615.1). Taxonomy (GTDB): domain Bacteria; phylum Pseudomonadota; class Alphaproteobacteria; order Caulobacterales; family Hyphomonadaceae; genus Hyphomonas. The sequence continues at coordinate 2,358 of JBGTKN010000406.1, forward strand.
ACCATCCAGGCTTCCATCTTCTCGGTGCCGGTTTCGGAGAAGATGACCGAGCGCTGCTTTTCGTCGAGGTCGAAATCGCTGGCTTCGAGGCGCGGGATCAGGCTGTCGATCTTGATATAGAGGTCGGAGCGGTCATCGGTCGGGCCGGAGATGATCAGGGGGGTGCGGGCCTCGTCGATCAGGATGGAGTCGACTTCGTCGACGATCGCGAAATGGTGGCCGCGCTGGGCCATCTGCTCCAGCGAGTATTTCATGTTGTCGCGCAGGTAGTCGAAGCCGAACTCGTTGTTGGTGCCGTAGGTGATGTCGGCGGCGTAGGCGGCCTTGCGCTCCTCGTCGGTGACGCCGTGGACGACGACGCCGGTGGTCATGCCGAGGGCGCCGTAAATGCGGCCCATCCATTCGGAGTCGCGCCGGGCGAGGTAGTCGTTGACGGTGATGACGTGGACGCCCTTGCCTTCGAGGGCGTTGAGATAGGCGGCGAGGGTGGCGACGAGGGTCTTGCCCTCTCCGGTGCGCATCTCCGCGATGGCGCCGGAGTGGAGGACCATGCCGCCCATCAGCTGGACGTCGAAATGGCGCATGTTGTTGGCGCGCTTTGCAGCTTCGCGGACGACGGCGAAAGCCTCCTCGAGGAGGCTGTCGAGGGTCGCGCCATCGGCGAGGCGTTTGCGGAATTCCTGGGTCTTGCCCTTCAGTGACTGGTCCGACAGCGCTTCCATGATCGGCTCGAGCGCATTGATCCGGTTCACCCGGGCGCGGAGCGGTTTCAGTTTGCGGTCGTTAGCCGTTCCAAAAATCTTGCGGGCAACAGTAAGCATAAGAAGCAGCACCAACCAGTTTACGGGGATATATGCGGGCGATCCTGAACCGGAGCTTACAGGATTTAAGGCCGCTATCCCACCGCGCCTTGTCTGGCTGAAACTACTCGACCAGCACGCGGGGCAGACTTAAGAACGCCGCCAAAGGGTGTCAATGAGGCGCCCTCAGTCTGTGAGGCGCCCCCATGCGAGCCATGCCTTTGATTTTGCCTGCGCATTTGGCGGTTCTGGCGCTGGCGGCGCTACTTGCGGGGTGCGGGAAGACCGAGACACAGGCCACCGAGATTGCGGTGATCGACCAAACCGTCGCAGCCTATGTCAACGGCGAGCCGGTGTTCGAGGGCGATGTCGAGCTGGAAGCGGTGGCGCGCGGGCTGATCAGTGCGGGCCAGGAATTCGGGCCGGGCGACGCCGAGCATAGTCTTGTGCTGGACCAGCTGATCGACCAGAAACTGATGGCGCAGGAGGCCTCGCGCCGCGAGCTGGACCGGGATCCTGTCAGCCAGCGCCGGCTCGACATGGCCCGCGAGCGTATCCTCGGGAACCTGCTGGTCGAGCGGGTGGTGGCCGACCAGGTCACCGAAGCGGCGATCGACCGGATGTACAGTGAGCAGGTGCGCCTTCAGCAGGCCAATGACCAGGTGTCGGTGGCGCACATTCTCGTCGAGACGAAGGATGAGGCCGAAGTGCTGTTCCGGCGGATCGAGCAGGGCGAGACGTTCGAAAGCCTGGTGTTCAACAATTCCAGGGATACCCGTACGCGGATGGAGAATGGCGACCTCGGCTTTGTGTCGCCGAACGATCTGGCCGAGCCGTTCCCGGTTGTGATCGCCAACACGCCGGAGGGGGAGGTGTCGCCCCCCTTCGAGTCGGCACAGGGCTGGCATATCCTGAAGGTCAAGGACCGGCGCACCGAGCCGCCGAAGACGCGTGAGGAAATGCGGCCCGAGATTGCGACCTTCCTGACGCTGAATGAAGTCAGCCGCATCCTGCGTCGCCTGCGCACCGAGGCGACCATCGAACAGGGCGGCGGCGAAACGTACGTTCCCTCGACCGAGCCTGCCGCCCCGATCCCCCAAAGCCCACCCGGAGACAACGAACTGTGAACCTGACCCCGTCGCCTTTTGCCCCTGAAGCGTTCCCGAAATTGCCGGAGGTGCGCGGCGTCAGGGCGGCCACCGGCAGCCGGGGGTTCTATGCCCGGCGCGGAGTGGCGCGCGATGACGTGTTCCTGTTCGTGTTTGACGAAGGCACAACCTGCGGTGGCGTGTTCACGCGCTCGCTGACCGCGTCGGCGGACGTGCGCTGGTGCCGCGAGGCGCTCAAGGCTGGCGGCGGCAGGGCCAAGGCTCTGATCGCCAATTCCGGAAATTCCAACGCGTTCACCGGGCCGAAAGGCGTGCTGAAGAACGAGGCGACGCTTGCGGCGCTGGTCCATGCGTTCGGCGCGAAGCGGGAGCAGTGTTTTGTGGCGGCGACGGGCGTGATCGGCGAGCCGCTGAGCGACCCGAATTACCTTGGCGCGTTTGTGCCTGATCTGTCGGCCAAGCTGCATTTCCCGGACTGGGAGCGGGCCGCGCGCGCGTTCATGACCACGGACACCTATCCCAAGGGCGCCGGCCAGTCGGTCCGCATCGGGCTCGACATGGTGAACTTTGCGGCCCCCGCCTGGGTGAGATGGTGCG
>JBGTKN010000407.1:0-8629 GCA_041744615.1 Hyphomonas sp.
GCCAAGCCGGCGGCGGCGGCCGTGCAGAAACTGCCCGCGACCGGACTGCCCGAAAGCGCCTTCCTCGGCGTCGCCGGCATGCCGGGTCTGACGGCCTATTCGGGTCTGCTGCGCGTGGCGGAACTGAAACCGACGGATGTCGTCTTCGTCTCCGGCGCAGCGGGCGCGGTCGGCTCGACCGTCGTGCAGATCGCCAAAATCAAGGGCGCGACCGTCATCGGCTCGGCCGGCGGTGCGGAGAAGTGCGCGCTGGTCAAGTCGCTCGGCGCCGATCACGTGATCGACTACAAGCAGGCCAAGGGCTTTGCCGGCCTCGTTGCTGCCCTGCGGACCGCGGCGCCCAAGGGAATTGACGTCTACTTCGACAATGTCGGCGGCGACCACCTGACAGCGGCCATCGAGATTGCGCGTCCGATGGCGCGGTTCGCGTTGTGCGGAATGATTGCACAGTACAACGAGACCGGCACGCCGACGGGTCCCCACAACATCATCCAGGCGGTCGGCAAGCAGCTGAAGCTGCAGGGCTTCATCGTCTCGACCCATGCCGACATGCAGCCGGCCTTCCTTGCCGACATGGCAAAGTGGATCGCGGGCGGCCAGATGAAATACGAGGAAACCGTGATGACCGGAATCGAGAAAGCGCCCGACGCCTTCCTCGGCCTGTTTACTGGCGCCAATACCGGCAAGATGCTGGTCAAGCTCGCGTAACGCCATGGCCCTGTTCGACGCCTACATCATGGTGGACTGGAGCGCGGCGTCAAAACCTGCGCTCGGTCCCAATTCCATCTGGATCGGTGTCCTGATGAAGGATGCCCGGCTGAAGCTGCAGTTCAAGGCGGAGAATATCGACACCCGCCTGAAGGCGCGCGCGTTCATTGAGGACATTGTCGGCAAGCTGACCAAGCGCGGCGACAAGGTGCTCCTCGGGTTCGACTTCTCGCTCGGCTATCCGGCGGGCACGGCGAAGGCGCTCGGCCTCGACACCGTGAAGCAGGCGCCGTGGGCCGCAATGCATGCGCACCTTGCGACGCGCTACAAGGATAAGCCGGACAACAATTCACGTCCGCGCTTCGCGATTGCCGCCGGTCTCAACTACACGATCTCGAAAGGTCCCTACCCTTTCTGGGGCACGCCGCCGGCCGACAAGGCGACAACCCTGTCGACGACGAAACCCGAGTTCACGCCCGACAAGCCGCTCGCGGAATTCCGCCTTGCCGAGCAACATCTGCGCTCGATTCCGGGCGCCTCACCGAAGTCCTGCTGGCAACTTTACGGTGCAGGATCGGTCGGCAGCCAGAGCCTCACCGGCATCCCGCATGTACATGCCATCCGGCAGGCCTGGCCGAACGCCCGCGTCTGGCCCTTTGAACTGGGCGAAGGCGGCCCGGTTACCTCGGAAATGCTGGACGGAATCGAGGTCGTGATTGCCGAAATCTACCCATCGCTCGTCAAGCCGAAGCCGGAGAAGGGCGAGGTCGCCGACGAGGCCCAGGTTCGCCAGATTGCCCGCCACTACGCTGATCTGGACGAAAAAAACGCCCTTGGAGCGATTTTTTCCACAGGCAAATCGCTTTCTGAGGAACAGATCGCCCTGATTACGGGCGAAGAGGGCTGGATTCTGGGCGTTTAGCCCGTGTCTACTAGGCTTCCGGCGTATCCATCGGTTTCGAATCGTGGGTAAGTCGCCCCAATGGCGATTACTCGTCATTTTAATCTAGAGGAGAACCCCTATGAACAAGGGTGAACTGACCAAAGCAGTGGCCACCGCTTGCGGCATGTCCCAGAGCGACGCCGGCAAGGCCGTTGACGCTGTTTTCGACACCATCGCAGGCTCGGTAAAAGGTCGCGAACAGGTTGCAATCGCTGGTTTCGGCACGTTCGTCGCCAAGACGCGCAATGCCCGTGAAGGCCGTAACCCGGCCACCAAGGAAGTGATCAAGATTCCAGAGAAAACCTCGGTGGCGTTCAAGCCTGCCTCGGTTCTCAAAGACATCTAAGCGTCCTGCCCCTTCAGTGGGGTATGAAGACGGATCCGGCGGCGCGTTCCCCCAGGGGGCGCGCCGCTTTCCATTCCAGCAAGGCCACCTGCAGCGTGCCCGCCACGAAAACGCCGACCAATGCGCCTTCCAGCACACCCTGTGCGCCCCGGCCCTGTGTGATGCCGAGCCAGAAACAGATCGGGATCATCACCAGGAAAAACGAGCCGAGATGAATTGCGGTAGGTAGCCACACCATGCCCTGCGCCCGCAATGCAAAGGACGCAGTGGCTTGCAGCCCGTCAAACACAGTCGCCAGCGCCGCCAGCCAGAGCAGGCCTGCAATCGCCGGCGCCAGAGCGACACCACCGATGATCGCATCCTCGCGCACCAGCAGCGTGGAGATCGGACCGGCAAACAGGATCAGCACCACGCCGAGGATGACGCCCATCACGATCGTGGCCACCACGCCGAGCCGCCCGGCATTGCGGACTTCCTGAAGTTCGCCGCGCCCGATGGCTTCGGCTACGCGCACCGAGGTTGCCGACGCAATGCCAAGATAGAACATGAAACACAGGCCCATCACCTGCACCGAATAGCCATAGACCGCGTTGGCCGCGATCGAGACCCAGGTGGCGATGATGAAAGTGATGTTGAAGCCGCCCCATTCGGCAACATTGCTGATCGCCGTGCCGGTGCCGACTTCGAACTGGCGGCGCGCTTCCCCGGCCGGTGCCGGCTCCGAAGGACGCAAGGCCGGCGTCAGCAGCACGACGAGGAGCAGCATGACGAAGACCATCGCCCAGCGCGTGCCAGTGGTCGCCCAGGCGACGCCTTCGGCGCCCATCTGCGGCATCCCCCACCAGCCCCCGACGAGGGCGAGGTCGAGCGCGAGATTGATCAGCACGCCGCCATACATGACGAGCGTTACCAACAATGGCCGGCGCAGCGCTTCGAGATAATAGCTGCAGGCTTGGCAGATCATGTGGCCGGTCAGACCGATGGCGAGGATGCGCGTCACCGAAGCGGTTGCTTCCGCCACCATTTCCGGCGTCGCAACCCGGGCCGCCTCGCTGGGCGGGGCGATGGTGACGAACACCCAGTGGAAGAATGGCGCCGCCGTCGGCAGCAGGACCAGCGTCATGCCGGCGCCGAGCAGCACCGACCACCAGAGACCGCGCCGGAAGATGCGCCCCGACCCGGCTTCCTTGCCGACGCCGAGCAATTCCGAAGTCAGCACCTGCACGCCTAGCAGCACGCCCATGCCGAAGCCAAGCGAGACACCGATCGGCAACCAGGCCGACAGGACATAGGCGAGTTCTTCGGGCGCAAACTGGCCGAGCACGATGGCATCTGTGAGGCCCATAAGCATCATTGCCATGCGGCTCACCGCAATGGGCACCGAGAGGCGGAGCAGGTCCGCAATATCCGATGGCCGAGCCCAGGCGGGCAGCCGCGACGTCGTCATGTCTGCCCTCCCTTGTGATGATCCGGCGTTCTGATCGGCCGGCTTTTGAGCAGCCGGGCGTAATGCCTCAGGTGCGGCAAAAGGGCAAGATGATCCGGAGGCTCAAAAAAGCGTCGAAGCCCCGTTCGCGATATTGTGACCGAGCACCGGGAGCAGCAGGCTGCCGGTGCGTTCCCGCAGCCAAAGCAGCAGGAGCGCCGGTACGCCGGTCATCGCGAAAGTCATCAGATCAAAATCGACGGCGCCGGCCTTGTAGCTGAGCGCGTGGGTGAGCCCGAACAGGACGGTGGCCAGCAGGCCGCCATAGCCGATGGGCGCGCCGAGAGCGTTCGCCTTTGCCCGGAAAGCCTCGTTCAGCGCCAGCAGCAGCGTGCCGCGATAGAAGAGTTCCTCGTCGAGGCCCGGCATGGTCCATTGGAAGACGATGGTTTCGAGATTGTCCGGCCTGCCATCCGCCCCGCTGAGGGCGAGGCCGAAGAAGAGCACCGCGAGGCCGGCAAACATCACGATGGCCCCGCCCCAGCGCGGGCCCTGGTCCAGCGTCATCCCGCACCGCTTCCAGCCGAAGGCCGGCAGCGCCATCACGGCGAGCGTGCCGGCAAGGGCGGCGAGCTTGCCCGCCCAGTTCCAATCTGCAGCGGTAAAGGGGTCTGGGACCAGCCAGAACCCGCGTGTGAGCAGCGCCTGATAGGCGAGGTTCAGGACAAGAGCGGCCATCAACCATTTCCAGCGGACGCTGCCGCGAAACAACACAGCGCCGACGAGGCCCAGCCCGGCCAGTATCCCGGTCTCGATCAATGTCCGGATCAGTTCGTCCATGCGCGCGACTCCCGTGCTCGCGCACTAGATGCAACGAGCGGGGCGTATGGATGCAGGTAGCTGAGAGAAATCAGACCCGTAGGGTGCACTGGGCCGAAGGCTGCAATGCACCATTCCACCGGCAAGGCGGTGCACTACCCCGCCTTGCGGGCGTCCGTGCCGCCGGCTTCGACCGCTTGGAGCTTTTCGGCCACGAGGAAGGCCAGTTCCAGCGCCTGCTCGCCGTTGAGGCGCGGGTCGCAATGCGTGTGGTAGCGGCTCGAGAGGTCCTCTTCCGAAATCGCCTGCGCACCGCCGATACATTCGGTGACGTTCTGGCCGGTCATCTCGAAATGCACTCCGCCCGGATAGCAACCTTCCGACGGCAGGATGTCGATGAACTGGCGCACTTCGGAGAGGACGCGGTCCACGGGCCGCGTCTTGAAGCCGGTGCCGGTCTTCAGCGTGTTGCCGTGCATCGGATCACACGACCAGACGACCGTGCGGCCGGATTTTTTCACCGCGCGCGCCAGCGGCGGCAGACCTTTCGCCACGCCTTCCGAGCCGAAGCGCGAGATCAGCGTGATGCGGCCGGGCTCGTCGGCCGGGTTCAGCGTCTCGATCAGGCGGATCAGTTCGTCCGTCTGCATGCCGGGGCCGCACTTGATGCCGATCGGGTTCTTGATGCCCTTGCAGAAGTTGACATGCGCATGGTCGATCTGGCGCGTGCGGTGGCCGATCCACAGCATGTGGGCGGAAGTGTCGTACCAGTCGCCGCTGGTGGAATCGATGCGCGTCATCGCCTCTTCATAGCCGAGCAGCAATGCTTCGTGGCTCGTGTAGAATTCCACCTGGGCCATCTGCGGCACGGTTTCGGCGTTGAGGCCGACCGCCTGCATGAAGCGCAGCGAGGCGGAAATCTGGTCCGCCAGTTTCTGGTAGCGCTCGCCCTGGGGTGAGCGATCGACGAAGCCGAGCATCCAGCGCTGCACATTGGCGAGGCTCGCATAGCCGCCCTGGCTGAAGGCGCGCAGCAGGTTCAGCGTCGCCGCCGATTGGGAGTAGGCCTGCACGAGGCGTTCCGGATCCGGTGTGCGGCTTTCCGGCGTGAATTCCATGCCGTTGATATTGTCGCCTTTGTAGGACGACAGCGTCACGCCGTTCTGGGTTTCGGTGTCTTCCGAGCGCGGCTTGCCGAACTGGCCGGCGATGCGGCCGACCTTCACCACCGGCTTCGCCGCTGCAAAGGTCAGCACGACCGCCATCTGCAGGATCACGCGGAACGTGTCGCGAATATTGTCGGGGTGGAATTCCTTGAAGCTCTCGGCGCAGTCCCCGCCTTGCAGCAGGAAGGCATTGCCGGCCGCAACCTCGGCTAGCCGCTGCTTCAGGCGGCGCGCTTCGCCGGCAAACACGAGTGGCGGATAGCTCCGCAGGCGGTTTTCGACAGCCGCCAGCGCGCCCGCATCAGGATAGTCCTGCGGGATGTGCAGCGCCGGCAGTTTGCGCCAGTCAGAGGGGTGCCAGGTCATTGCAGGGGTGCTCCAGTTCTGCGGGGCATAAATCACATGGCGGCAGGATGCTCAAGTTTCACCATAATTTGACAGCAGTAAGGTGGCCGATACTGGGCCTCTGGGGCTAAAAGGCTCAGGGGAATCAAGGGTTCAAGACGGGGTCCGCTGCGCCATGCCGCATGTCTATATCAGCCATTCCGGGACCGATCCCGATGCGCTGCTCCGGTTGCACGAGACCCTGCGGGGCGCCGGCATCGCGGATCGCTACCCCGCTGGCGCGCCGGACCGGGCCGAAGCGGACGCCGATATCGGCGCGGCCTTTGCCGTCATCGTGCTGGTCTCCGCCGCCTCGGTGCGCGCGCGCTCGGTGCGCCAGGATGTCGAGACCGCCAAGGCTCTGGGCGTGCCGATCATCCCCTATCAGATCGACAAGGCGCGCCTGAACGGCTTCTTCAAGCAGGAGGTCCAGCCGCTGCTGCGCCTCTCCTCCGCGATGCCGGACGGGATGGACCAGCTGATCGCCGAGGTGCAGGCCGCCTACCGGAAGAAGTGCCCGGTGATCGCAGTGATGAATCTCAAGGGCGGCGTCGGCAAGACCACGGTCACCGCCCAGCTGTCCGGCGCCTGGCAGCAGGCGTTCGGCGGCCGCGTCCTGCTGATCGACCTCGACCCGCAATACAACCTGACCCAGACCTTCTTCTCGATGGAAGAGGCGGACGCCTCTTCCGGCATCGACCGTTCGGTCATCTCGCTGTTCGAGCGCTCACGCCTGCACGCCAGGGACGCGGCCTCTCCGGCGGAGAACTGGCTGAGCCTTACCATCGCGCCCTTCACCCCGGCGGCGCGCGACAGCTATGTCCACTCCATTCTGGGTACGGACGGTCCGCCCGGGCGTCTCGACCTGATCTCAGGTCAGTTCGAGATCTCGAAATACGCCTTCGCAAATGACCGCGACAGCCTCGCCGCCATCAAGCAGCATTTCCTGCGCTCGATCGATCACTATCGCAGCGAATACGACCTCATCATCTTCGACACCAACCCCAATGCGACCTTCCTCACGCGCTGTGCGCTTGAAGCAGCCGACCGCGTGATCGCTCCGATGCATGCGGATATCTACTCGCTGCGCGGCGTGCGCCTCCTGAATATCGTGATCCGCGACCAGGTCGAGGAATCCAAGCGCCCCGCCCTCTCGGTCCTCTTCAACGCCGTGAACCGAAACGAGCAGTCAACGTTCGAGGGCGACGCGCGCAACGGCGTCTATGATCAGATCGCCGGCTTCGCGCTGTCAAAATCCCTGATGACCGCCGCCCTTCCCCGCTCCGCCCACTTCGCGGTCAAAGCCCCGCAGTACGGCCAGCCCGCCTGGCGACAGCTCCTCGGGCATGCCGGCCGCGGCGGTGGCCTCAAAGCCATCCGCGACAGCCTGACTCAGGTGGCGCTGGAGTTGAACGTGCTGAGTGAAGGTGGCGGGGCACACTAAGCCCCCTCTCCCTTGGGAGAAGCGCTTGAAGGACTACACCCCCTCAGGTACCCATTTCGTCCGCATCGTGACCATTTCTTCCGCCGCGGACGGATGAACCGCACAGGTCCGGTCAAAGTCGTCTTTCGTGGCGCCCATCTTCACTGCAATGCCCGCCATCTGGATCATCTCGGCCGCGTCGTCGCCGACGATGTGCACGCCGAGCACGCGCTGGTCTGAGGCGCGCACAATGATCTTCATCAGTGTACGTGTCTGGTCGCCGTTCAGCATGTTCTTCATCGGGCGGAACTTCGTCTTGTAGATGTCGATCTCGCCATGCAGCTTGCGCGCCTCGCCTTCGCTGATGCCCACCGTACCGACTTCCGGCTGCGAGAACACCGCCGTCGGAATATCCGCATGGTCAAAATTCCAGGGTTTTCCGCCGAACTCCGTGTCGGCAAAGGCATGGCCCTCGCGGATCGCCACGGGCGTCAGGTTCACCCGGTCCGTCACATCGCCCACCGCCCAGATATTGTCCACATTCGTGCGCGACCAGTCATCGACGGCGACCTCGCCGCGCGGGCCGAGCGTCACGCCCACCGTCTCAAGACCGAGCCCATCCGTGTTCGCCTGCCGGCCAACCGCCATCAGCACCACGTCGGTTTTTATCTCATGACCATTCGCCATCTTCACGCAAAGGCCGTCCGACGTCTTGTCGATCCGTTCAAAGACGGTCTGGGTGATGACACGTACGCCCGCCTCTTTCAGGCCTTCATGCACGGCGAGGCGGATATCCTCGTCAAATCCGCGCAGCACTGTCTCGCCGCGGTAAACCAGGCAGACCTCGACACCCAGGCCCGCAAACACATGCGCAAACTCCACTGCAATGAATCCGCCGCCAGCTATCAACATCCGATGCGGCAGCGTCTCGATGTGAAAAACCTCGTTCGAGGTAATCGTGTGTTCGACGCCGGGAAGCTCTTCCGCCAGAGGCCGCCATGGCCGCCCGCCGGTGGCGATCAGGATCTTCCGTGCCGTGACGGTCTTCCCGCTCTTGACGAGGCGCAGCGTATGCGCGTCCACGAACTCGGCGCGGTCATGGAAGATTTCCGCGCCGGCCGATTTCAGGTTGCGATCATAGATGGCTGACAGCCGGTCGACTTCCGCATGCATGCCAGCGGCAAATTGCGCATGGTCGTACGAAACTTCGCCGACAGACCATCCGTACCCGGCTGAATGCTTGATCTCCTTGCCGTACTTGCTGGCATAGACCATGAACTTCTTTGGAACGCAACCGCGCACCACGCAGGTGCCGCCCATCCGGTATTCCTCTGCCACCGCCACCTTCGCGCCGGACAGCGCCGCAATGCGCGCCGCGCGCACGCCGCCGGAGCCGGCGCCGATGGTGAAGAGA
>JBGTKN010000408.1:0-5534 GCA_041744615.1 Hyphomonas sp.
TGTGACCTGCTTGATTGCGGCCGAGCGATCAGCGTCGGCCTGCGAGAGGCCGGCCGGGCCGGCGAGCGCGATCACGAAAAGCGCCAGGGCGCGCAGCGTTGACCGGTCTGGCATGTCAGGGGCCCGACTGGGTGATGGCGATCTGGGCGCCGCCATACTGCGACACCGAGAGGGCGAGACCGTCCCCATACTGACGATGTACGAAAACATTGGCGCCGCCGGACTGGGTAATGCCGGACAGGTTGCCGGAGCCTTGCTGAAGGATGTCGACCAGGTTGCCGCAGGCGCACTGTTCCACGCTGATCGTGTTACCGGAACCATACTGCGCCATGACAGCGAGTGCGCCGTTGGATGATCCAGTCTGGCGGAGTTCGGCGGTATTGCCCGTCCCTTCCTGTCTCAGGCGGGCGGTGCTTTCGCCGGCGGAATAGCTGGCGAGGCCTTCGGTCGATTCCGAATAGAGGCCCAGCGTATCCAGAGGCGGCTCGAAATCGAGATCGCCCGAGAGCGGATCATCGCCGGAGTTCTGGGCGATCGCTGTTCCGGCAAGCATGAGGGCGGCCAGCACGGCCGCCCCCTTCAACTTGAAACGACGCGCGCCCACGCCGCGCCTACTGCGCGACGTTGGCCAGGTGTCCCGAACCCATCTGGAAGATGTCCGACTGGGCATAGGCACTGGACTGGTTCACGAGCGCGGTATTGCTAAACCCGTTCTGCAGGATGGTCGAGAAGATGCTTCCCGTGCCAAGGCCGTAGCCGGACTGGTCGACCTCTGCAAGGTTCCCACCGCCGATGCCGGTTCCGCCGAGCTGCTCGATGTCGGAGTCCCCATAGCTGCCGGACTGGTCGACGCGCGCAATACTCCCATTGTCCCCGAAGCCTTGCTCGACCCTCGCAAAGTTCGAGAAGCTCGTATCCGCCGAATTGATGTCAATGACACCGTTCGACGACTGCTGAAGCACGTTCACGTTATTGGCTGCGCCGTCCATCGTGATGTTGATCAGGCCATTGGTGCCTTGCTCGAACACAAACGCCGTATGCGTGATGCCAAGCTGGGAGACAAAGATCGATGCGTTGACGCCGTTATTGTCGAGTTCGACGAGACCGTTGGTCATCTGGGGAGAAGCCCCCGGTCCGTCAACGTACTCGCCCTGACGGACATCCACATCGCCGTTGATGCCCGGCTGGCGGATGCGCGCCGTGTTGATGCGGCCATTCTGCTGCAGATGTGCCATCGGCGTCACGGACGTGTTCAACTGGCGAATGAGACCGGTATTGCGGTCGCCGCGTTGCCGAATCGAAGCGACTGCGTCCGGGGTGATCTGGACGATGGTCGCGGTGTTGAACCGCTGTCTGTTATAGTCATGGATCTGGTTGATCGTGGCATCCCCGCGGGCGCGGCGCTGGTCGATCAGGGCTGTATCGGCGAAGGTCGAGCTGAACGGGCTCGTGGCCGAGGTCTGGGTGATCAAGGCCGTGTTGCGGTTGCTGTTCTGGATGATCTCGGCCTGGCTCTGACCGTTGATGACACCGCCGACGGCCTGGTTGATCCTGGCGTCGTTGAAATTGCCGGTCTGGGTAATGCGGGCCGAGTTGTTTCCGGTTCCTGACGGAAAGACCTGGGCCTGTGCCGACGCAAATCCGAGCACGGACAATGACGCGGCGAGAATGAGGTACTTTTTCATGTTCCTCTCCCTGAGGAGGGCGTTCGCCCTGATTACTGGTTGATCGACGCGTAGTTGTTGGCGCCAACTTGAGTGATGATCGCGATGGCGTCCGTGGAGCCTTGCGAGATGAAGGCCTGGTTGCCTGCGCCGCCTGACTGGTTCACTTCCGCATAGGCACCCGAGGTGTTCTGATTGATATCAATCAGGCCGTTGGTGCCGCTCTGGTTGACCGAAACCTCATTGTCGCCGCCGAACTGGTCAATGAACAGGTCATTGCCAGAGCCCGACTGGAGCACCGTTGAGAAGTTTATGCTGCCGGCCTGGACAAGGAACAGCTCATTGTTGCTGCCCGACTGGGTGAGGTTGGCCTGGTTAGCCGCAGCGCTCTGGCGGACATCCATTTTGTTGCCAGTACCCGACTGATTGACCGTGGCCAGCTGGCCCAAGTTCTGCTGGTTAACGGTCAGAAGGTTGCCCGAGCCGCTCTGCGAGCCGTTGATCAAGTTGCCAGTGCCGACCTGGTCAAGGCCGACGGTCGACCCGGACGACGACTGAACAAAGGGACCACCCTGGCCGATAACGTTGCCCGAACCGTTCTGGAAGCTGAAAAAGCCCGTTGAGTTGCCAGTTTGCTGGACGAACACCGACGAGCCGAGTGCGGTTCCGATCTGGCTGATCTGTACCAGTGAATCCATCCCGGACTGAGAGGAGTTTGCGATATTGTTGTCGCCGCTCTGGTCTAGATCGAGCTCATTGTTCACTCCGCCCTGGGTCACGATGGCGAGATGGCTGTTTCCAGACTGGTCGACGAAGATGAGACCGTCCGTTCCCGTCTGGTCAACATCCGCCGAGCTGCCCTGCGAGTTGCCGCTCGAATAGCCCTGATCGACGTAGACAGCGCCGTCGGTGCCGGTCTGGTCGATGACCGCATTGTTGTTGCTGCCGGTCTGAAGGACGCTGGCGAGTTCGGCGCCGCTGGCGCCCTGAGTGATACCGGACGAGTTGCCGGTGCCCGATTGGAATACGTAGGCGTCGGCATCGGAACCCGTCTGGTTGATCGCCGAAGTGTTGACAGTTGCAGCGCCTGCGCCAGTATTGAATTGCTCGACATTTGCGAGGTGGCTCGTGCCGTCCTGGTCGATATCACTCGAGTTGCGGGCGGGCGCGCCGAAGCTGGACACGGCAGTATCCGACTGCTCGACCGTAGCGGAGTTGCCCGTTCCCGCCTGATCGATGTGGGAGCTTCCGCGCTTGCCCGACGCCTGATCGACGATGGCCGTCTGGCTCGAGTTGTTCTGTGTCACATGAGACGTGTTGGCAAATGCCGGACTCGCCATCACGAGGGCCAAAGCTGCCCCGGCCATAAGTTTGATACGCATGTCGATACCTTTCCCGTACTGCGTCCTGACTCGCCACACCGGCAGAGCCCCCAATCTACTCCCAGCCCCTTAATGTCCCCGGGGCCGATCCTGTCGGCGCGTCCCTAGTACCTGGCTGAAGCCAGCCTGGAGACGCGCTGCATTTCATAGTTGGTCCAGGAGAACGTCTCGAACGCGTTCTGCGCAACCGGATTCAACTCGTGAGATAGGGAATAGCCCGCCGGTACAATCGACAGGGCCGCTTCATTGAGGCGGGCAACCGGAACCCCAACCGGAGCAGGCGCCTGCTCTACCGGCGCTTTGACCGGTTCGATCGGGAGGCGTTCCGCCTGGCTGATTTCAACGGCCGGCTCGGATGCGGCTTCGGGCTCCGGCGTCGCCGCTTCGGCCTTGCGGGCGGGCGGGCCCGAACGGGTTTTCCGGTTCAGCGAAGCGGCTTTCTTGACGGGCGGCACGTCATCCTGACGCGCAAAGGAAACGTTCGTGTCCGGAACGAATCCGTCGCGCTCGGCAATGTATTGTTCGAGCAGGGCGGCGCCGGCAACCTGGTCCTGGAACTGCCAGACGCCGAGGGCGGCGCCTTCCATGATCAGGAGTTCGACCGCCTTCTCCGTAGCCTGACGAAGGGCGAGCAGGTCCGGCTCGTTGGTCGTGATGCCAGTATCGACTTCAAGCAGTTCCTTGAAGCTGACATATCTGAAGGCATTGGCCGCGACGCCGATGGAAGCAATCTTCTTTGAGGCGACGACCGAGGTGATTACTTCGCCGGATTTGACGCTGACGGCGCGCAGGTAGACCGTCACCTTGTCTTCGCGGTAATCGGTCTTGGCGCCGATGCCGAGAAAGCGGGCGCCGGCGCCGCCGGTGAGCGTGTTGGTGTCATACCCGATGACGCCGCCTTCGAGGATGACGCCTGCAAACAGAAGCGGCGGCAGTGCAGCTTCGTTCAGGACTTCCTCGCCGAGATACTGTTTGCGCATCTCGCGGATAATCTGTCGTTCTTTCAACAGGTTATCGAGATTTTCACGCTCGATGACGGTAAACCAGCTGCGATCGCCCGCGTCTTGAAGCGCTTTCAAAAGCACAGAGGTTGACCCCTGGGTCACGGCCCGCGACAGGGTCTGGATCTTGTCAGAGGGCTTGAATTGCCCGGTCTGGTCTTCGAACGAGTAGACGGCTACGGCCGCCTTCTCTTTCGGTGCCGGGAGCGCGCGCAAGCGCGACTGGGTTTCGGTGCGCACCTCGGAAACAGCAGGCTGCTGGATAAAACCCGGATGATCGTCATGCAGCGTGGTCGTGCAGGCGCCGACCATCAGTGGAAGGAGGGATGCGCCGAGAGCGAAGCGGCGAAGCGCGTTGAGCAACATCTCAGCCGCCTCCCGGAACGAGATCGCCGGAGCCGGTGAGCAGCGAGTCAAGGTCATTGAGGGAGCCCGAACCGTCCAGCGAGGACGAGGACGGTGTCGTCAGGTCGCCGCCGCCGAGTAGGAGCGCGATCTGGCCGGTCGGATCACCTTGCGTGGTCTGGCCGAGGAGCGGGATAGAGATTTCAGTAACAGCGCCGGTTGTCGAGTCGGTGATCGTAAGAGACACGGAGTCGATGAGGCGGACGAAAGTTATGGTCTGATCGCCGAAAGTTATGGTGCCGCTTTCCTGCGGGTTCTCTCCGAAGATCGCATCATTGACCTGGGAGGCGAGCGAGGACAGAAGACGGCTTTGCAGCTGGCGCAGGAACTGGTCGATCTGCGTATTGCCGGTCGTCGTGTTGCTGGGATCCCTGTAGTCATTCTGCGCGTTGGCGATGCCGAGCAGGTGCGCCGAGTTGAAACTGTCACCGCCAAAGGACGGGTTGACGGGTGTATAGACTAGCTCCTGTGCGGATGCCGAAACACCGATCCAGCCCAGCGCAGCAGCTGCCAGAGCCGCGCGCGATCCAGTTTTTTGTACCACCATAGTGTGCGTCCTCTTCATGGAGGACATCAGCTTGCGCCCGATTGCAATGACTGATGCGTCCCCACACATCTTAATGCAAGTTAAACGCCAACTATGATTTTGCGTCAACAGCGCGGCGCAAAAAGATAATGGATTTAATCTTGATAGCAGCAAGTAATCGCAAATTGGGCGAGTAATTGTCCGACCAACTAGCGCGGGTCGGGATCAATCCATGTTCCGGACGCCGCCAACGTACCTGTTTTCGGATCGTAGCGGACGATTTCGGCGCCTCTGGAGCCGACATGACGGTTCGGACCAAAGGTCAACGGCGGGGTCAGGCCGCCTTCAAATCCGCGCACCGCTTCGAGCGTCTCGACCACGCCTTCGCGCGAGACATCCCGCCCAATGCGCATCAGCGCCTCGACAAGGAGAGCGGCCGCTGAATAGGCGTCGGCTTCGGCGAGGATGGCGGACTTGTCGTTCCCGGTGCGCGCGCGTGTCTGCGCAAAGGCGACCTGCGCATTGCGAGCCACACGGCCGAGCGGCGCAGCGATCG
>JBGTKN010000409.1:0-1589 GCA_041744615.1 Hyphomonas sp.
GCTTTCAGAACCCGCACGCGAAGATCGAGGGACAGCGCTTTCACCATGACCGCCGGCCTCCAGCCCCGGCAGCCAGGTTGAATCAGAACCGGCGCATCGTGGGAATCCCAAAGATTCAATCAGGTGGGCCGCCGCTCTAGACCTCGACGTCCGGGTATACGCGCGGACGCACGAGTGGAACGACTTTTACGCCATCCGCGAAGATGTGCTGTTTCGCGTCAAGGAAATCGTCGAAGCCTCAGGCGCCGGGTTCGCCTTCCCGACGCAGACCCTCTATCTCGATCGCGACGGCGGGCCGAACGCCGGCCTCGCCGGAAAGGCGAAGGAGGAGGTCGCCATGTGGCGAAGAACGGGGCAGTTGCCGTTTCCGCGCCTGCCGGCTTCGCGCATCAAGGCTCTCGCAGGCCGCCTGCACTACCCGCCGCGCGGCTCACCCGACTTCAATGCGCCCGGGGAGGATCGCGTCGAGGGTGGCGGGGAGCACCTGTCGGCGGAAGCGCGCACTAGCGAGCCGCCGGGCGAGAAGACGGAAGCGCCCGTGCTGGCGAACGAGCGCACCTGACGAGGCGCCGACAGTCGTGTCCCTGAATCCCATCCTTTCCCACAATGCCTTGGCGCGCAATCAAGATGGCCCAGTTCATCTTCGGCCGTTCGGGTCGTGCGCCAAATCGCGCCTTGAATTCCTTCCCGGGTATGGTTGCTATCGTTCGGGCGGACCGACTTCGGTAACGAACAGGTGGGGGACGAGCCGTGCCGCCGACCGACCGAGCGATAGCCTTCGGTCCGTTTCGGCTTTATCCGCGGCAGCGGGTTCTGCTCGAAGCGGACAAGCCTGTCCACATCGGCAGCCGGGCGATCGACCTCCTCATCGCCCTACTGGAGCGTCCTGGCGAGCTTCTGTCCAAGGATGAGCTGATCGCCCGCGTCTGGCGGAGCACGCACGTCGTCGAGGGGAACCTGAAGTTCCAGATCGCGGCGCTGCGCCGAGCGCTGCACGACGGTCGGGAGGGCCGCCGATATCTGGCGACGAGCCCGGGGCAAGGCTACCGGTTCGTGGCCGACGCGGCCATCGAGGAAGTCGTCGCTCCGTCGAGCCCGCCTTCGACGTCTCCCAGCGACAAGCACAACCTGCCGGCCCGCCTGACGCCGCTGATCGGCCGCGACGGTTTCGTCGCCAGACTGGAGGGTCGTCTGGCGGCCAAACGCATAGTGAGCATCGTGGGGCCAGGTGGTATCGGCAAGAGCTCCGTCGCCATGGTCGTCGCCGAGCGGCTGATCGAGGCGTATCCGGACGGGGTCTGGTGGGTCGATTTCGCACGAATGTCCGATCCGGCCCTCGTCCCGGGGGCCGTCGCGGCGGCCGTTCATGTGAGCCTGAACGCCGAGCGCCCGCTCGATAGCCTGCTGGCCGCTCTGCGCGGGTCGAGCCTCCTGCTCTTTCTGGACAACTGCGCGCATGTCATCAACGCAGTCGCCGGTCTGGTGGTCGCGATCACGGAAGGCGCCCGGGGCGTGCATATCCTCACGACGAGTCGAGAACCGCTCCGCGTTGGGGGAGAGCACGTCTGCCGCCTCGAGCCGCTTCCGGC